>JBCCMT010000118.1:0-6089 GCA_039026195.1 Pseudomonadota bacterium
CTGCCCTAGACCCCGATCCGGGGTCGCTCCTAAATCTGATGCCTTTTCATCACCGGCCAGTGTTACGCGCTGATATTCAACAAGCCCTAGAGAAACGGCTATGAGCAGCAGGGCGTTTGAATATTTCACTTATGTGACACTTTATTTGATAAAGTTGTGTAAAATAAAATGCACACTCAAAAATTTATTTCTCAATAAAAACATGAGTTTAATATAAAATCATAGAATATTTTTAGCGCACCTGTTGCGCTTTTTACGAATACGTCTATATATTTATGACAGTTGTATGACATATTTATAACTTTTGTGACAAAACTGTCATTCAGCTGATGAGGTTGAGGCCCGCCCATTCATAGGGGGGAGGGCCTTACCCCAAAGAATGAAAGGAACGACCCATGAAGTTAAATATGATAAAAACAGGTCTTGCAGCTTCAACTTTTCTTGTTTTGGCCGGGGCAAGCCCTGCTTTTGCGCAAGGTATGCAAGAGTCCCAGAAAATTCCTTACGAATTTTCTTTCCAATATGACCAAGACCAAATGACAAGTCGGCAAGATGTGCAAGCCACTAAAAAACGTCTTCGGGCGGAGGCTACACGATATTGTCGTGAACTTACCTCCGGTGTGAAAGACCGCAGTGTTCAAAAAACATGTGTTCGTAAACTCGTCAGAGATGTGAATATTGAAATGGCAGAGGCGGCTTCAAACCGTGATCGGTACGCTGCCCGATAAGAAGAGATATTGAGGGCGAACCTCTTTTCTCTTTTGTTTCATCAACCCCGACGCTCAAATATTGATTATTTGAGTGTCGGTTGACCCTAAATTTTCTAAAATACTGTATTGTTAGTTTTGGTTTTGACCATCGGAAAAAACCCGTGCCAGAATATCATCGGCCCGTTTTTTCACCTCATCCTCCATCCCCAAAACCTCACCCCATTCGCGGGTCGTCTCGCCGGGCCATTTATCTGTGGCATCAAGGCCCACCTTTGAGCCTAGCCCCGAAACGGGGGAGGCAAAATCAAGATAATCAATAGGCGTATTTTCAAGCATGGTGATATCCCTTGCGGGGTCCATCTTGGTGCTGATGGCCCACCACACGTCTTTCCAATCCCGGGCATTGATATCATCGTCCACCACAATCACCCATTTGGTGTACATAAATTGGCGCAAGTAAGACCATGCCCCCAGCATAACGCGCTTGGCATGACCGGGGTAAGCTTTCTTCATACGGATCACCGCAATGCGGTAAGAACACCCCTCCGGCGGGAGCCAAAAGTCGGTGATTTCAGGAAATTGTTGTTGGAGGAGGGGGATAAACACCTCATTCAACGCCTCCCCCAGCACGCTTGGCTCATCAGGCGGCCTGCCCGTAAAAGTGCTTAAGTAAATAGGCTTTTGCCGCATGGTGATGGCACTGATGGTAAAGACGGGGAAGGGTTCCACGGAATTATAATAGCCCGTATGGTCGCCATAGGGCCCTTCGTCCGCATACTCTTCTAAAGAGACATGACCTTCCAGTACGATTTCTGCCTCGGCGGGGACTTTGAGGGGCACGGTTTTACAATCCACCAGCTCTGCCCTTTTCCCGCGCAGCAGACCGGCAAATTGATACTCAGAGAGGGTGTCGGGCACAGGCGTCACAGCCGCTAAGATCGTTCCCGGGTCAGCCCCCAACACAGCGGCCGCGGGCAGGGGCTCTTTCTTGCCTTGCTTCTTCCAGCGTTGATGATGCTGCGCGCCCCCGCGATGGGCGAGCCAGCGCATGATGGTTTTGTTTTTTGAAAGCCGCTGCATCCGGTAAATGCCGAGATTAAAATTATCTTCTCGTTTATCGCTTGGTCCCTTGGTCACGATCAGCGGCCAGGTGATGAGCGGCGCAGGCTCCCCCGGCCAGCAGGTCTGGATCGGCAGCTGTGTCAGATCAACCTCTTCCCCCTCCAGCACCACCTCTTGGCAAGGGGCTTTTTTGACATTCCCCGGCCGCATGGCAAGAACCTGTTTGGCAAGGGGGAGGAGTTCCATCGCGTCCTTCAGACCCTGGGGAGGTTCAGGTTGGCGTAAAAAGGCTAGGGTTTCCCCCACCTCCCTTAATTCTTCGCCGGTGCGACGTTCTTTCCCCCCAAAAGTGACCGCCATGGCCACGCGCTTCACCGTGCCAAATAGATTGACCAACACAGGGATATCAGAGGGGGTCCCATCATCGCGCACAGGCTGTTCGAAGAGGAGGGCAGGGCCGCCTGTTTCAAGCATACGGCGTTGAATTTCCGTCATTTCTAACACTGTGGAGACAGGCTCCGAGATGCGGATAAGCTCGCCTTCAGCTTCTAACTTTTCGATAAAGTCACGTAAGGATTTATAGGGCATAACCTCCCCTATGGGCGATTTCATAAATTGTGGGAAGAGAAGTCCAGAAAATGTCGCAATAGGTCTTAACCTGGCGCTCATTTTGCTGAAGTAAGCTGTACTTATGATGAGGATGTGATTATATCTCATTACATTAGGTATGGAGAATGGGTTTCGTGACAGCGGGTGTGTTAGCGCTGATACATAAATTTACCGGCAGTCTTCTGGTCTTATTCGGGATTGTGGTCCTCCCCATGCCCATCCCCTTGGGCCTCATCCTTATTCTTCTCGGTCTTGGCTTGCTCGCCCCTTATTTTTTGCCCGTCCAAGCCTTTATTCGCCATCTCCGCCGGAAATACCCGAAGGTGGATGAAACTATGATCAAGTTGAAACATCGCTGCCCCCCGGTGATGAAAACCACCATCGAGAAAACCTGCCCGAAGCGATATGACGAGAGTCAGGCCGCTTAAAATAAATTTTTTCGATAAAGTCGCTTCTTAAGACAAAGATGGTATTTGATCTTCTGTGCAGGCAGCGCTATTGCGCTTCCCATAAGAATAGCTTTTGAAAAAGCTCTAAAGATATGGATATGATCTATGGCTGGCGACGTTAAACATGAGTATCATCTGGTAAATCCAAGCCCATGGCCCCTTGTGGGGTCGGTGGCCGCGATGATCATGATGCTGGGGGCAGTGGTTTGGAACCATACCCCGGCGCCGGGCGCGGCGGGAACCCCGCTTTTCGGGTTGTCTGGGCCTTGGGTCTTTATGGTTGGTCTGGGTCTTGTGCTTTTCACCATGGCGGGGTGGTGGCGAGACGTGGCCAGAGAATCTGTGACCGGGGAAAATACGTCCAGCGTTATCCGTATTGGTCTGCGCTACGGCATGGTGTTGTTCATCGTTTCAGAGGTGATGTTCTTTGTCGCTTGGTTTTGGGCCTTTTTTGCGGCAGCGGTTTATCCCGAAGCGGGCGCCCCCATTTTACTGGCGGACGGGACTCAACTGCTCAATGCCAATGGGGAACTCGCCTTTTTGCAAAATGACGCCAAATATCACGCCCTAGGCGGAGAATGGCCACCGGCGGGGGTGGAGCCCTTAAGCCCTTGGCAGCTTCCCTTTGTGAACACATTGATTCTTCTTTTATCGGGGACCACGGTAACATGGGCGCACCATGCCCTTCAGCATGATGATAAAGACGGCTTCATCTGGGGAATGGTGGCGACGATTGCCTTGGGCGTCATCTTTAGTGCGTTCCAAGCCATTGAGTATTACGAGATCATTGCCGGGGGAATGTTCTCCTTTGCCAATAGCTCCATTTACGGGTCGAGCTTTTTCATGGCAACGGGCTTCCACGGCTTTCACGTCTTGGTGGGAACAATTTTCCTCGCTGTTTGTCTCTTCCGCGGTTTAGCGGGCCAATTCACCAAGGATCGTCATTTCGGGTTTGAATCGGCGGCTTGGTATTGGCATTTTGTGGATGTGGTTTGGCTGTTCTTGTTTGCCATGATCTATATTTTGGGCAATCAAGGCCTCTTAAGTTAGGGGGAAGAAAGGCGGGCGCTGATCAATGGTTGAAAAGGGCGCGCTTTTAGACCCTGCTTACTATCCTTCTCTTTCGGCCATGTCTGTGGGCATGGCGGGGCAGTGTCCACGCTGTGGGCAAGGCGAATTATTTCAAGGCTTTTTGGGGTTTCATGACGCCTGCTCTTCATGCGGGCTCACCTACAGTCAAGCGGATGCTGGTGACGGACCCGCCGTATTCGTGATCTTCATTACAGGTACGCTTGCGGTTGCGTTCGCCTTCATTTTACGATTTGCGTTTGATGCCCCTTTATGGCTAGTCCTTTTGCTGGCCGTGGGGCTGACCCTTGGTCTGACCCTGATCCTTTTGCGGCCGATGAAGGCAACGCTTTTTGCGCTTCAGTATAAGAATAAAGCGGCAGAGGGGCGATTAGAAGAGTGACCTTCTCCTCAGTTTTCAAGCGGCCTTGGCTGAGTTTTTTCTGCGGGGTGGGGGTGCTCATCCTCATCGGCCTTGGCAGTTGGCAGGTGAAAAGATTGGCTTGGAAGAATGACCTTGTCGCTCGGGTAGAAGCGCGGGTTGGGGGGGACGAGGTCTGGTCTTTTGATCAAGTGGTCTCAGAGGCTCTAAATGATCCTGAATATCTTCCGGTCACGGTGGAGGGGGTCTATCTCCCTGGGCCTGGGGCCCATGTTTTTGGTACCTATGACGGTGCGGCGGGGTGGTATGTTTTCCAGGCCTTTCAATTTTTGAAAACAGACCTCCCTGATGTCTTTGGGGGGGTGGTCCTGATCAATCGGGGCTTTGTGCTCGACGAAAATCGTTCAGAGGACGGGACATATTCTTTGCCAAAAGGGGTGACCCAAGAAAGGGGCCTCGTCCGAAAATTCCGTCCCGCAGGGGTTTTTAGCCCCGCACCGGATCTGCAAGGCGGCAGCTTTTACGCCCGGGATCGAGATGCACTGATTGAGTATTTTTTTAAAAATGCGCCGGACCGAGATCAAATTACGACGCTTTACATTGATAGTACCATAAACGTAAGTGTGGAGAACAGCCCCCGTGGCGGTACCACACGGCTTGAATTTAACAATCGCCATTTGGGCTATGCGATCACCTGGTATGGATTAGCCTTAGGGCTGATGGCGACATATCTTTTCATGCTCCGAAAGCCTAAGGCCTAAACGTTGGCTCCTTTTATAAAACAATATGCCCCCCACGCCTTTGTGGCGCTGCTGGCCTTTCTCGGTGTGCTCAACCCCGCTTTGACGGCGGGGCTATTGCAAAATGTGGCGGGGTGGTTCTTACGCCAATTTGATTGGCTCACCCTCATGGTTGCCACGGGATCGATCTTGTTTTGCGCGGGCCTTGCCCTTTCGCCCGTAGGAAGACGTCGCATTGGGGGGGAGGGGGCACGGCCTGATTTCTCCGTGGTCACATGGCTTTCCATGTTATTCGCGGCCGGGATGGGGGCGGGCCTTGTGTTTTGGGGGGCGGCGGAACCTCTTATCCATTATCTGACCCCCCCTCCGGGCACTGTGGGCGCAGAAACCAATGAGGCACGGGTCCAGTCCCTTGCGATTACGCAGTTTCACTGGTCCTTACACGCATGGTCGATTTATGCGGTGGCGGCCCTCGCGGTGGCGATGCACATTAAGAAAGACAAAGCGCCCTTACCCAGCATTGTTTTTCAGCCCCTGGCGCCCACCGTCTTGTCTTTAATCAACTGGAGTGCCCTTTTTGCGGTTATTTTTGGGGTGGTGGCAAGTTTAGGGCAGGGCGTTTTCCAAATGGGGGCGGGGCTATCGCGGATCACCGATGGGGGGTTAAGTAATAATGCCCCCGTACAGATGGTCTTATTGGCCCTATTGACCGTGGCTTATTTGGTGTCTGCGTCCACCGGCATTCATCGTGGTATCGCGATCCTATCTAATATCAATATGGTTTTGTCTGTGCTGCTGGCGGCCTTTATCTTAAGCTTTGGGCCCACAAAGGACATTATTCTCGTTTTTTGGGAAAGTCTGATCGCCTATGGCCAGCAATTCATATCGCTGTCCGTCGACTTGCGGCCTGAAGGGCTCGCGCGGAGTTGGACCCGCGATTGGTCTTTAACCTATTTTTTATGGTGGGTGGCCTGGACCCCCTTTGTGGGGGTCTTCATTGCTCGGATCAGTTATGGGCGCACCATCCGCGGGTTTGTGGCCGGGGTGGTATTGGTGCCGTCTTTTGTCA
>JBCCMT010000119.1:0-6020 GCA_039026195.1 Pseudomonadota bacterium
CTGAATTGACCCAGCTAAAAGGCCCCTTGGTGGTGGGCCTTACCACCAGCCCCCAACGGCTTGCGGAAATTCGCCGCACCCGCCTCACCAATCTCTCTGCCGATCAGGAGGCAGGAAACTATTATGACGAAGAAAGTGTCCGGGAAGAAATCACGAAGGCAAAACGGTATTTTGTAAAAAATGGATGGCCTGTCATTGATGTGACCCGCCGCTCGGTGGAAGAAACGGCCGCCAAAATTCTCACTTTAATGTCTGCCCGGCGCGGCGGGGATGTGAGCCAAGGATGACAAAGATTATTCTTGCTTCCAAAAGTGCATCCCGCGCGGCCCTCTTAGCTGGGGCCGGGGTCAAATTTGTGGCCCAAGATAGTGCTGTGGATGAAACCATCATTAAAAAACAAGGCCTTGCCGCAGGTCTCTCTCCCGCCGACATTGCCCTTCGCTTGGCAGAGGCAAAGGCGCTTGTCTGTGGCGGCGGGCCTGATTGGAGCATTGGGGGCGACCAAGTTCTGGAATTTGAAGGTCAGCTTTTCGATAAACCCAAAACGATCAAAGAAGCCGCTGACCGACTTGAGGCCATGGCGGGGCGCCCTCATCACTTACGCTCTGGCTTGGTGTTGGCCAAAGAGGGTGCCATCGACTGGCGTCATCAGGGGACAGCGACCCTTCATATGCGGGATCTGTCGCGTCAGGATATCGACGCCTATTTAGAAACAGTGGGCCCCCGCGTTCTGTCCACCGTGGGTGCCTATGAATTAGAGGGCCCGGGCGTCAGATTATTTGATCGGATCGAAGGGGATTATTTCACCATATTGGGCCTCTCCCTCCTCCCTCTTCTAGACGCTTTACGTCAAAGGGGGCTCCTCCCATGGTAACATCGCCTATGCAGGTCGGGGTCATTGGACACCCCATTGGCCAAAGCCTTTCCCCCCTCCTCCACACCCGGTGGATCAAGGCTTTTGATCTCGATGCGGTCTATACCGCCATCGATGGTAAAGACCCTGAAACTTTCCGCCATATCGTCAAGGATTGCCTGGCCAAGGGGTGGAAGGGGCTGAATGTGACCATCCCCTTTAAGGCGGATGCCCTTGCCATGGCGGACCATGTGACCTCCCGCGCGAAAGCCATCGGGGCGGTCAATTTACTGATATTCCGGGGGGGGAAAATCTATGGCGATAACACAGATGCCGCCGGGTTTCAGGATGCATTGACGGCGAGTGAGTGGTCGATGACCCTCCCCTCTGCCCGCGTTTTAGGCGCTGGCGGGGCTGCCCCCGCTATTCTCACCGCCCTTAAAGACATGGGTTTTACGGATATTTCTCTGGCGAACCGAACCCTTGAAAGGGCTGAAGATGTAGCGCACCGTATCGGGGGGGTCACGCCATTGGCTTGGGAAGATCGCGATCAAAGGTTAGAGGCGATCGGCATGGTGGTGAATACCACAAGCCTGGGGATGGTTGGACAACCCCCCCTTGATTTTTCCTTAAGCGGACTTCCCGAAAACTCAGCTGTTATTGATATTATCACCACGCCCCTCCAAACCATGTTACTCCAAACGGCAGAAGAGCGCGCGCATTTTACCATGAATGGTTTGCCCATGTTGGTGTATCAAGCCATTCCTTCCTTTGAGGCTTGGTTTGGCTTGAAGCCGGACAATGGCGAGGAAGCTGTTGCGTTTTTAACGAGGGAGAAAACAGCATCACCATGATTGTCATTGGACTGACGGGCGGTATTGGAATGGGCAAAAGCACCGTCGCCCGCTTTTTTAAAAAAGCAGGCCTTCCCGTTTGGGATGCGGACCAAGCGGTGCACGATCTTTATGCCCCAGGCGGGGCAGGGGTTGACCCTATCGGTCAGCGCTTCCCTGACGTGATAACGGCGGAGGGGGGCATTGACCGGCAAAAGCTCAGCCAAATGGTCATGGGGAATGCAGAAAAGTTAAGTGCCTTAGAGAAGATCATCCATCCCTTGGTGGCTAAGAATAGGGAGGATTTTTTAGAAGAGCAGCGGGCAGGGGGGGCGGACATGGCCCTTTGTGATATTCCCTTACTCTTTGAAACCGGCGGGCAGGGGGGGGTGGATATCATTGTCGTCGTCACCGCGCCGGAAGAGGTTCGCAAGTCCCGCGTCCTCAAACGCCCACAGATGACCGCCGAAAAATATGAGGCCATACGGGCGCGGCAATGGCCCGACGAGAAACGCCGGGCCCACGCAGACTATCTTATCCACACCGATCAGGACCTAAGCTATACTGAAGCTCAAGTGTTAAGAGTGCTAAAAGACATTCGGGAAAAGAAAGCCTCGCTGTCCTAGGCAAATCATATCATTATTAAGTATGCGCCAAATTATTTTCGACACCGAAACAACTGGATTTGACCCTCACAAGGGGGATCGGCTGGTGGAGATTGGCGCGGTGGAGATGCGAAATGGGGGCCTCACGGGGAAGACATTTCATATTTATGTGAACCCTGAGCGGGATATGCCGGAGGAGGCGTATCAGGTTCATAAAATTTCTGCAGAATTCTTGGCGGACAAACCTGTTTTCGCGGATCCTGCCGTCGGGAAGGCCTTTCTTGATTTTGTGGATGATGCGGATTTGGTGGCCCACAACGCCCCCTTTGACATGGGCTTTATGCAATTTGAGTTGGAAAAGGCGGGTCTGCCTCGGCTAACCGGCCAAGTCTATGATACGGTGAAAATTGCGCGAAAGCGGTTTCCGGGCTCGCCTGCCTCTCTCGACGCCCTATGTTCGCGGTTTGAGATTGATACCTCTCAGCGGGAGCGGGATGGCCATGGGGCATTGCTTGACGCGCGTCTTTTGGCGGAGGTTTATATTGAGCTCACCGGCGGTGCGCAGGCGGGCTTTGCCCTGGGGGGGCCGGGACAGCAAAATGGGGGGCGCCGCGGGGAGGTGCTGCCCAAACCAAAACGAAAAGGGCCGCGGCCCGTGCAGATTACCCCAGAAGAAGAGGCCGCCCATGCCGCCTTCATTGCAGAGATGTCAGCGCCCCTTTGGCATCGGTCTTCTTAAATTACCTTTCTTCATCGTCACGGCTCGTGCGGACCCAGCCCTTGGCACGACCCGCTGTGAGAACTTTCGCTTTCAGCTTTAAGAAAGCCCACATATCTGACAGAGAAGCAGGTTGCTGCCCATACTGACGATATAAAGAGTAAGCGATCACAAGGCTAACCCCAAATAAGACAATACTAAGGGTCAGGAGGAAAAGGGGAAACCAACTGGCCCCGAATAGCCCCGCAACCGTCATGATCAAAAAGGCGACAATAAAAAGGGTAGCAAACCGGGTGAGGGGGGGGATGGTCAAATCAAGGGCCGATAGGGTCAAAAGCCCTTTTTTCTCTTTTAAGCCTTTCATCAACATTTTTGGGACATGGCGACTTAAAATTTGCGCTTGGCCCCCCTCCCACCGTTGGCGTTGGGAGATTTCCGCGTCGCTAGAGCTTGGAAAATAGGACTGAACCACAACATCGGGTAAAAACTGAGCGGGGGTACCCGCCTCCGCTAACTCTAAGCCCATCACTGTGTCTTCGACTAAATGATCTGTATCAAGATGGAGGGATTGGACAAGCCCCCAGGGCATTGCCATCCCGGTCCCGTTTAATCGGGCAGGGGCCCCTAAGTCCATAAGGCCCCGCTGGCGAACTGAATTCATGACAAACCAGGCAAAGGCGCTGATGGCTTGCCCCACCACACCGTCCGGGTGGGGGATCATCACAAATTCTGCTTGGACGGGGCTTTTTGTGCGCGTAACCGCTGCAACCACCTGTTCAATAAACTGGGAGGCAATTCGACAATCCGCATCCAGAAAAATCAATATTTCAGGGGGATTTTGTGACCACTGGGTGACGCCATGGGCGAGGGCATAGCCTTTTCCGCGCAACTCAGTATTCGACCGTTCTGTGACCCTAGCCCCTAATTGGTGAGCAATAGTGGCTGTATCATCCGTACAATTATCCGCCACCACAAGCACTTGATCGAGGGGAAGCTGTTTTTTTAGATCCTCTAAAAGGCTAGCGATTGTGCCTGCTTCGTTATGGGCAGGGATGAGAATACCCACATTTTCAAGAGAAGTAGTAGTGTAGTGGTGTAGTGTAGTAGTGTAGTGGTTGTACCGAGTGCGTTGACTATTTTAGGCCGTCTTCCAGACTTGTTGAGAGTGTCACCCACAACGCCAACCATCTCGCAATCGATGGCCACCGTCTCCGGGCCTACGCTGCTCTGGCTGACCAAACTGGATCGAGTGGATGCTGGCGGCTGCGGTTGATAAACCTCCTTACCAAACAGCTGCAAACAAAAAAAACACACTAAATCAATGGAGAACATTACAGCATGTTGCTGTCTTGACAAAATATGAGGGTAGTAGGAGCCGCCGTGATGAACAGAATCAGAGGCGAGAAGGATGGAACCGGCATTGAGACAGCGCATAGGCCGATTACTATCATTACTAATAATGTTCCTAGTTCCGGTGCTTTTAACGTTCAAATTACATTTTGTTCCAATAAGTTTTAAATAACGCCATCACAAGCGTGTGGATAGCTGAATCCAGTGATTACCAATCGTGCTCACCCAGGTTTCGCTGCAGTACAAGCCAAGATACAGAATCAAGTATCAGTATCAAGTATCGAGTATCAGTGAGTGAGAAAACTACGATTATCTGCCAGAGGCTTTCGACAGGCGCTATATACTGTAGAACCAAATTTGATAGCGACAGTCTGACCGCCGCGAAAATAGCGATGAAAAATTATCGCTACTGTTGGAATTCACTATAGAAGTTATGCCCATTATACCTGATATAGGAGTTATCTTCTCATTTATAGGATTGCCATGGTTAGATCACTATCATTTTTATTTCTTGATGATTTTGAAGGAAACGCTATAATTTCTGTCGCTATCAAATCTGGCTCTACAGTACCAAAAACCGATCAATCTCATCCAACAACCTTTCATACCAGCTTCATGGCTTAATGATGCAGTATGGGTACAGCACTAATTAGTGTCATTCATCATACAGAGATGCTGGATGGTCCCACCCCTATGCTGTGCAGCAATCGCGCAACTGTGTCGATAGTTGACATTGGTAATTCTGACCCAACTGTCAGTATAGTAAAACCCTTGGAGACGAGATGGCAACTCTATGGATAGTGGCCGTGTTCACTTGCGAGGGAGCAGGCCGCCGACATATGGAAAGAGTACGTCCAATGGCAATAATATCTTATCAGAATAATAATAATAATAACAATAAATAATAATAATATCTTATCAAGTTTTAGGGAATGTTTCACATTCACAACGTCGCAGCAGTGTCAGCCGCCAGATTTACTGTACCTCCAGGTTGAAAACATAATGGCATCCTACTGGACCTCGCCACATGAAGGCTACACTAACCATGGAGTTGTCCTCTCGTACAGCAGAGGCAGTAGTGAAATATTGCTATGCCGGTTGTTTGGACTGGTACGGAATAGCAGGACAGCACTTACTTTTTTAACTCTGGCAATTGCTTCAGCGCATTTCTCGCAGCCTATGGGAGATAGGTAAGCACAGAGACAGTCGACTACATACTTGGGAGTGACGTCGGCGTCTGCACTGGGGCTATCACCCTTGGAATCTGAAATAATAGAAGAATCACCAAAAGCCCAGATAAAATACAATCAGGTACTTCGAGAGTCAGTGACAAGAGAAGACAATTCTGAATGACGGTGGCACAAGATCCCACGGATCACTTATAAATAGTGCTGCATTTTAATCCAGTTATTCTAAGATTAACTAAGATTAATTGTTCAGAAGATTAATTTCATACCACAAGATTAATCTTGTGGTTAGTGTGAGGGTAAATCTCACTGAAAAACTATGAGTAATGCGCTACAAAGATCTGTGAACAAGTATGGCTGCATATTTATTTATCCAAGCAAACTCAACACCAGTGCAGTTGAGTAACACTAATCACCCACCAAAGACAGTACAGTGATGTTAATGTCAGCTGCTGCAGCTGGTAGCAATGATAC
>JBCCMT010000120.1:0-5977 GCA_039026195.1 Pseudomonadota bacterium
AGGGTTCCATTTTCGCCCATTGGGCATCCGTTAAAACAAGACGAATCAAGCTCAGCTCCTTAAAAGTAAGCTTGAATCACCTTTTGGCTAGTTTGTGAATCCTGAATCTCAACAAGCCCTAATCAAAAAAATAGCGCATCGCCTATTTTGAAAAGGAGATGCGCTATGAAGATCATTTTATGCTATCAAATAGATAGATCGCCTATTTTTAATGAAAATCGCTATCCATATTGACGTCACTCCCTCGGCCATCGCGAACCACAGCGCGAAGGTGAAGCTTTTGAATGGGAAGAGGCTTCACGGGCATTAAGGTGATCCGGCCCTTTACCCGTCCGCGCTCACAGTGCCAAGAGAATGACCCTGTGAGGCGGCCATCATGGGATATACCATTATCTTTTGTACATTCCCCCACCTCTGCTTTGATTTCTTTTAATTGCCTATTCCACCGATCCTCTGAACGATCCATAAAGAAATTGTTTGCAAACTGAGTATCACTCCCATTGATATCCTCAGCAGCATAGATGGCTTTCACTTGATCATAAGATTTGAGAAGCTGTGGGTCTGCAGCCAGGGGATATTCGCTTACGGTATAAGCGCCGGAGGAGGCAATGATGGCCATTGCTTCCCATGTGGGGTATCGGGCTTTCCCATAGGTTTCATTGCCAAACCCAAAGACGCCCCACCCTTCATGAGGGCTCATAATGACATAAGACCCATAGCCGGGGAAACCACCGCCATGGGTAAGAAGCATCCCAGCATCACAATGATCATAAACACCAAGGCCCATGGCGTATGCAACAGCCATCTCACAATCGCTTTGACCCGTAATGCCAAGGCGTGACCTTGTTCCCATTAAGCGTTGAGTGTCTGTCACGGAACGAACCACCCGGCGAGGGATAGGTCCATTGTCAGCCCCATCTCTTGCAGGCCAAGCGGACAAGAACCATGAAATAAATTTCTGATAGTCGCTCGCCGTGGTCCAAATGCCGCCAAGGGGATCAAAGGTACCGGACGCTAAATAAGGTTCATCAATATACTTATTATCTTCAACAATCCAGTTATAGGCTTTTGCTTTTTGATTTTCTGGAATTTTGTTCCCATCAAGATGAGTGTCTTTTAAATTCAGCGGATCTAACAAACGGGTTTGCATATAATCCGCATAGGTCTGTCCTGTCACTTTTTCGATGATTTGCCCTAAAAGGGTATATCCAAGATTTGAATATTCCCAATGGGTACCAGGGGCATGGGAGAAAGGAGCCGCATTTTCCAAATATTCATCAAGGGTTTCTTGGGAAACCCCTAGCTGACGGTCCGCCCATGGATCATCGGTCACAAAACCCGCTGTGTGATTGACAAAATCACGAACCGTGACCTTACGAGAGTCCGTCGTGGGATATTTCCAGGTTTTTAGAACAGGCACATATTTTTCAGCCGGGTCATCCAGGGCAAGTTTGCCTTGGTCTGCAAGATCATGGATGAGGAGGGATGTCATCATCTTCGTCATCGAAGCAATGCGAAACGCTGTATCTTTTGTCACGGGGGCGTTATTTTCAAGGTCTCTGACCCCAAAGGCCTTCATATGGGCCATTTTATTGTCTTTCACCACGCCATAAATCATGCCCGGTGATCGTGTGTCGAGATAGGCATTCTCAAATGTTGCATCTAAATCTGCAACGACTGATTTTGGTAATTTTTCTGCTGAAGCGCTCATGGGGGATAACGTCAACATGGCTCCCAATGACAAGGAAGCAATGTAAAAAGATTTCATTTCAGTTTCTCCAAATAAGAAACTCTACACTATCACAGGCATTGAAATATACAAATTCTGATTTCGATATTGAGCCCCTCTTTTTGTGGCGCAAATGGGCTAAAATCAGATGCAATGACTAGAGGGTCTCCGCCAAAAAAATCACACTAGTGCTTTGCCAATTTTATGCGTTCGAGGAGCGTTTGTGGGTAAAATTACTCACTATGCTTGTGAACAAAGGTTTTGTCCGCCGCGTGGGTAAAGTCATGGTGGGTAAACCATATGTTAAAGAAAGTGATAGTCATACATATAAAAATGACAAATCCGATAAGCCCTAAATTTTTCTTTATTCCCATTTCACCCCGATGACCCCCCCACTCATCCTTATGACGTTTCTACAGGGAAAAATTCTCCCGCGGCAGGGTCAGGGCTATAAATGAAAATCTTTTTTTTAAATATCCCCCGTTTTGGGGGAGATTTAGAGGTGAGCTGACATAAAGGTTTGCGAGCGACTTAAAAAATGGCGTAAACCACTGACATGTCAAAGAAACCCCCCACTCTTCTTGCCATTGATCAGGGAACCACAAGCAGCCGAGCCCTTGTTTTTAGCATGTCCGGGGACCCCCTCATTACGGCACAACAAGAATTCACCCAACACTACCCCCAAGAAGGGTGGGTAGAACATGACCCAGAAGAGTTATGGTCCGTCACCTTAGCGGTCACCCGTGAGGCTGTAGAGAAAGCTTGTCATTTGGGCCTGACCCCATCGGCTGTTGGTATCACAAATCAACGTGAAACCGTGGTCATCTGGGATCGTCAAACCGGAGAGGCCATCGCTCCAGCAATTGTGTGGCAAGATCGCCGAACAAAAGATCAGTGTAATGCGTTAAAAGAAGCAGGGCATGAGCCAATCATTCAACAGAAAACGGGTCTTTTGATAGACCCTTATTTTTCTGCCACAAAAATGGCTTGGTTGCTCGACCATATAGACGGGGCCCGCCGCCGCGCTGAGAGGGGGGAGCTTGCGTGCGGGACCATTGATAGCTTTCTGATCTGGCGACTAACTAATGGCGCAGTTCACGCCACCGATGCGACAAATGCCTCTCGGACAAGTCTTTTTAATATTCATACCCAAGATTGGGACGAAGAGTTGCTCCGCTTATTTAATATTCCTCGCCGCCTCTTGCCTGAGGTTAAAGATTCTTCTGATGACTTTGGAGAGGTGCATAAAGATCATTTAGGAATATCACTGCCGATTTGCGCTGTGGTGGGGGATCAACACGCCGCCGCCATTGGACAAGCTTGTTTTCAGCCGGGCAGTTTAAAGGCCACCTATGGCACAGGCTGTTTTGCCTTGATGAATACAGGTTCTGAAATTGTTCCGTCTCAAAATCGATTACTTTCAACGGTGGCGTATCGTTTGGATGGCAAGCCGACCTATGCGCTAGAGGGGTCAATTTTTATCGCTGGTGCCGCGGTCCAATGGCTGCGGGATGGTTTGCAGCTTTTTTCTTCCTCCTCAGAAACCGCAGAACGGGCTGAACGCGCGTCGGTTGATGCAAATGTGGTGATGGTCCCTGCCTTTACGGGAATGGGTGCCCCCTATTGGTCGCCAGACGCTCGGGCCGCCATATTTGGGATGACGAGGGCCACGGGGCCTGATGAGCTGGCGCGAGCCGCGTTGGAAGGGGTGGTGTATCAAACCCATGATTTGCTCCAGGCGATGGTAAAAGATGGGGTTTCTCTGACCTCTTTAAAGGTTGACGGCGGAATGGCCTCTAATGATTGGTTTGTTCAAAGACTATCAGATATTGTCAATGTCTCCATTGACCGGCCAAAGGTGCTAGAGACCACGGCGTTAGGGGCCGCTTATCTGGCAGGGTTAAAAATAGGTCTTTATACCTCTTTGTCGGATATTGAGAAAAATTGGCAACTGGCCGATCAGGCTAAGCCTCAGATGGATGCCTCTCACAGGGAAGAACGTTTGGCGCGGTGGCAAAAATGTGTGCAGGCGGTTCTGGACGTTGCTGATGTAAGTTGAAGGTCAACCTGATTTAAAGCAGATGCCACAAGCGTTCTTTATGTTCAAAATTTGTACACGATGTTAAATTATGAAGGGAAATTCGTTCTCAATCGCTTTTTAACTCTCTTTTTTCATGCGCTGGTCAAGCACGCTAAAAATATGCATTACACTGTCGGCCACGATACTTGAATGTTCTCGCATCAGCCGTTCAGCCTCGTCTTCGTCATTCCGCTCTAGCGCTTTGAGAACACGGGTATGTTCCTCAACGGATTTATCAATGCGACTAGGTAACTCTAAGGTATGCTGACGATAGGGGAGGAGCTTGCGGATCAGTGATTGGGTCATATCCACAAGCACCGTATTTTTCGAAAACTGCCCAATCATTTCGTGGAATATAACGCTCTGGTCGTAATATTCTTTCGCGCTCGCGGTTTTTGCAGCCTCGCTATAGGCTTCGTGGGTTTGCTTCAACGCCGCTAATTCTGCTTTTGTAATGCGCCGGGCGGCAAGGCGGGCGCATACCCCTTCAACCTCCGATAACGCTTCAAACATATGCATCAGGGTTTCTGCGTCCATGCGAGAAACAAAAACCCCTTGCGCCCCTTGGTGGGATAAAAGATCTTTTGCGGTCAGGCGCTGAATAGCTTCCCGAACAGGGGTGCGGGAGGCCTTGAACTTTTGCGCAAGATCCACCTCATGCAGCCGAGTGCCCGGTAAAAGCTCACCGTTGAAAATAGATTTTTCAATTTCACTGACAATAATGTCAGAAATTTTGGCCCGTGGCGCGCGTTCTGTTTTGGGGGGAGAGGTTTTCATAACATAGCAGTTATAAAGAGGAGAGGCTAAATTTTCAATAAAGGATATTTGCCCTTTGTTTCTCTCTCTTCTTGAAAGAAATTCTTTTCAATACTGATCTATCAAAAAGCATTTCTAACATAAGATATCGTGCAAAAGAAAAGACCTATTTATTCACCGGCGATGGCCCGAACAATATCGGCGAAAAACAGACCTTGCGAAAAGCCAGGAGATGAGTCGAGACCTGTTCGTGCAATGACAAGATTATATTCAGGAATGAAGGCCACATGTTGCCCCCGATACCCGTCGGTCGTGCAGATACGTAAAGTGTCAGGATGCGCTTTCGTGCCAATCTCAGGGGATGTCATCCACCATTGCGCGCCGTATAAATAATGATCATGCTTTTGGGCGGGCGCAGGGGTACAAGAATATTCAGCCCATCCTTTCGGGAGAATTCTTTCTCCTTCCCAAACGCCGTCATTTAAATAAAGTTGACCAAAGCGGGAAAGGTCACGCGCTGTGGTGTAAACTTGGCTACTCATCACATAATTTCCGTAAGCATCAGTTTCGGCAAAAGTATTATGCATACCGATTTTATCGAATAATGCTTGATAAGGATAATCAAGATAAGCTTGATGGTCAGGGAGGGATGCTTTTAAAGCCCGCATCAGCAAAAGGGTGTCATAATTTGCATAATGATTAACCTCACCAGGTTTATGGATAAGCTTTTGGCTTGTCGCATCATCAGCGATATCGATGCCAGTCCAATAGGCGGCTGGTGTATCACTGCCTCTTTCTGGGTTCACTGAGTCCAACCCACTAGCCATGTGAAGCAAATTTTCCATGGTGATTTTGCGTCGCGGGTCGTCTTTCGATTGCCATTCAGGGATGGGCGCTCGTTTTTTGACTTTAGGCAATATACCATCCTCAACGGCGGCGCCCACAACAGCGCTGGCTAGGCTTTTCGCTGTGGACCAGGTGCGATATTGGGTATTGGGACCAAAGCCTTCCCGATATCTCTCTGCCAACACTTGGTCGTTGTGAAGCACAACTACACCAATGGTACGAGACGCCTCTCCATAGGTGCCTGGTACAAATACATCATCGATGACTTTGTCTAAGGCTGTTTGGTAAGGCCTATTGTCCGTAGGCAGCGTAATGGGTCCCTCAGGCCAAGCTAAATCTTCTTTTTCATATTTGGGCCGAGGAGAGGAAAGGGTGGGTAGGTTTTTGACCGCCTCAACGCTTGCCCCAAAGGGAAGAACTGAGCAGCCCAACCCTTCCCGAAAACCGGCCCGAATAGGGGGCAAATGCTTAGAAAAAGGGACTGAAACAACTTTATGGTCTCTATCGACGATAATTTCAGGGGCATCGCCATTGACGGTGAAGCGTGTGCCGTCCGCCGCCGTCAT
>JBCCMT010000121.1:0-5913 GCA_039026195.1 Pseudomonadota bacterium
ACACCATCGGCTTTCGCTTTTTTGGCCAAGTCCGCCCGGTCATTAATGAGAAGCGCGACGCCATGACTTGCGCAAATGGGTTTCAGCACCGCTGCCGCCTGCAAGATGTCTTCGTCAGAGGCGCCCTTAAGCCGCAGCTGCAGGCAAGCAATGGGGGCGTCCTCCGCGGCTGACAGCGCCGACTCAAGCGCCGCTGGATATGTCTCAAGCGAGATTGTCGGCGGCGTGATGAGGTAAAGTTGGCAGGGGTTGGTCATAGAAATATGTATAGAGGTGATTGCCCCTCACCCCAAATCGCAAAATACGATTTGGACCTCTCCCGAGGGAGAGGTTGTAAAAGAGCGGCCCTTACCTCTCCCATAGGGAGAGGTCGAAAGCTGCAGTATGCAGCCTTCGGGTGAGGGTCTTCTAAGACGCGCTTTCGGCCGCCTCGGACCAATCGCCCAATTGCGCAAGACCATTCATTTTCGCGCGGTGCGCAAAGGCGGCTTGGGCGGCGGGGATATTCTCTTCCTTCCCGCTCCAGGTTTCCAGCGCAGAGGCTTGCAGCGCCCGGCCATAGGAGAAGGAAAGCCCCCAGGGCATTTTGTCTTTATAATGCGCATTCATGGTGTTGAGGTTTTTCGTCGCCTCCACCTCAGACTGGCCGCCGGAAAGGAAGACAATCCCAGGGACGGCGGCGGGCACAGCCTCGCGGAAACATTTCACGGTCTTCTCCGCGATTTCCTCTGTGGACGCCTGTTTGGAAGAGAGCTTCCCGGCGATGATCATATTGGGCTTGAGGATCGTACCCTCTAGGGCCACCCGCTGCTCATAAAGCTCTTGGAAAAGGAATTTAAGGCCCGCTGTGGTCACGTCATAACAACGGTCAATATCATGGTCGCCATCCATCAACACCTCAGGCTCAACGATGGGCACAATATTTGCCTCTTGGCAGAGGGCGGCATAACGGGCCAAGGCATGGGCGTTTGTTTTTAAGCAGTAGTCGGAGGGCATGGTGAGGTCACCGCCGCGGCTGATGTCAATCACTGCGCGCCATTTGGCAAAACGGGCGCCCAGGTCATAATATTCTGCCATCCGGTCCCGCAGGCCGTCGAGGCCATCGGTTACTTTCTCGCCTGGGGCAAAGCAAAGGTCTTTTGCGCCCTTGTCCACTTTAATCCCAGGGATAGAGCCAGCTTGTTCAATAAGCTTAGTGAGAGGTGTGCCGTCCGCCGCCTTTTGCCGGATGGTTTCATCAAACAAAATCACGCCGGAGATATTCTCCTGCATGGCACTTTCGGTACGAAATAAAAATTCGCGATAGTCCCGGCGATTGTCCTCGGTGCTTTCCACATTGATACTGTCAAAGCGCTTTTTAATCGTACCCGTACTTTCGTCAGCAGCCAGGATCCCTTTTCCGGGGGCCACCATGGCCACAGCCACTTTGTTGAGATCATCTAAATTTCGCATCACTATACTCTCTTTTCGGTCTATTTGTTATGATTTTAAGGCATCCACCCCGGGGAGGATTTTGCCTTCCATCCATTCAAGGAAAGCCCCCCCTGCGGTGGAAATATATGTCATATCTTCTGCTACACCCGCCATGTTCAGGGCCGAGACGGTATCCCCGCCCCCGGCCACAGAAACAAGTTTCCCCTCCTTGGTAAGCTTTGCGGCAAAGCGCGCTAACTCAACAGTGCCCGTATGAAAGGGGGGAGTTTCAAAGGCGCCAAGCGGGCCGTTCCAGATCAAGGTAGCGCAAACCTCTAAGGCCTCAGCATAGCTGTCCACACTGTCTGGCCCCATATCAAGGATCATTTCATCGGGCGCCACAGCGTTTGCCGCCTTGACTTGGGTTTGAGGGTTGGGGGCAAATTCTTTCGATACCACCACGTCTTTAGGCAGAAGAATCTCACACCCCTTCGCTGCAGCTTTGCTCATAATGTCTTTCGCGGTGCCCGCTAGATCGGGTTCGGCGAGGGATTTGCCCACATCAATATCCATAGCCAGCAAAAAGGTGTTGGCCATGCCGCCGCCCACAACAATTTTGTCCGCCTTGCTTAATAAGTTATGCAGCACGTCGAGCTTCGTGGAGACTTTCGCGCCCCCCACCACGGCCATAACGGGGCGTTTCGGTGCAGCCAAGGCTTGGGCCAGATAAGTCAGCTCCCGCTCCATCGCCCGGCCAGCGAATGAGGGGAGGAAATGCGTGATCCCCTCCGTTGTCGCATGAGCCCGATGCGCGGCGGAGAAGGCATCATTCACAAAAAGATCCCCCTGCGCCGCAATAGCCTTGGCAAAGTTTGGGTCATTTTTCTCCTCGCCAGGAAAAAAACGAGTATTCTCCAAGAGGAGAACCTCGCCATCTTTGAGGAGATCTATTGACTGTTTTACATCTTCACCCGTAATGCCCGGTACGAATTTTACGGCGGCCCCCAAAACCTTTGAAAATGCGCCAGCTACAGGTTCTAAAGACATTTCAGATACGACTTTTCCTTTTGGGCGACCAAAATGTGAGAGAAGAATAACTCTCGCTTGTTTTCCCATCAGTTCGCGCACTGTAAAAAGAGCCCGCTCGAGCCGGGTGGCATCCGCCACCTCCCCGTCTTGAAGGGGGACATTAAAGTCCACGCGGACGAACACGCGCTTGCCAGCAACATCTGCATCATCAAGGGTTTTAAATTTAACTGTCTGAGATGACGTCATTTTTCACTCACTTTCCAAAGAAGATGGACAACGGGTCCAGGTCACATTCTCCCCCGTTTCCCACTCCACCATGAGACTATCATTCCGCAAACGAAGATAAAGGGTTTCGGGAGAGGTTTGCCCTTCGCCTAGACAATCCATCATGGCCTCATATCGCCCCTCCCCCTCAATCACCACCACTTGGGAGATGGCGCATGTGTTTTCATAGCCAATCAATTCTGTAGGGGTGATAGCAATGGGGGCCTCTTCGGCACTGCCAGGGGTTAAGCGACAATCGGTGAAACTATTCGCCCACAAATCATGGAAGGGGTAGGTCCCTTCAGCAGACTGGGAGGAGGAAATTGTAGGAGCGTCATCGGTGGGCGCCGTCGCCTCCTTCTCGCCACAGGCCAGGAGGCTGAGGGGGAGAAGGAGGAAAAAGCGCTTCATCGTTTAAAGATCCTTACAAATATTTGCCCATCTCTAGGGCAGTATCGGACATGCGGGTAGAGAAGCCCCATTCGTTATCATACCAGCTCAAGACACGGACCAAACCACCATCCACAATCTGGGTTTGCGGGGTGGCAAAGGTGGAGGAGTGTGCGTCATGGTTAAAGTCGGAGGAAACCAACGGCTTGTCGGTCACGCCCAAAACGCCCTTCATGGCACCATTGGCGGCCTCTTCCATGGCGCCGTTGATTTCTTCGACGGACGTCGCTCGGCCAGGTTCAAACACAAGGTCAATCAAAGAAACATTCGGTGTCGGCACACGGATGGCGGAACCATCAAGCTTACCCTTCAACTCTGGCAACACCAAGGCCACTGCCTTCGCCGCGCCGGTGGAGGTGGGGATCATAGACTGCGCCGCGCCGCGGGCCCGGTAAAGGTCCTTATGCATCGTATCGAGGGTGGGTTGATCCCCGGTATAAGCGTGAACAGTGGTCATGTAGCCCCGCGTCAAACCAACAGTGTCGTTTAAAACCTTCGCCACAGGGGCCAAGCAATTGGTGGTGCAAGAGGCGTTGGAAACAACAATGTCATCCCCGCTCAATTGGTCATGGTTCACACCAAACACAATGGTTTTGTCCGCATTCGTCGCTGGGGCAGAGACGAGCACCCGCTTCGCGCCGCCGTCCAAATGCATGGAGGCTTTTTCTTTATCCGCGAAAATCCCGGTACATTCCATCACAATGTCCACGCCGAGGTCGCCCCATGGCAAAGCCTTTGGGTCCCGCTCGGACAGCACTTTGATGGTTTTGCCATTCACACTGAGGGCGCCCTCTGACGATCCAACTTCCGCCGGCAGACGGCCATGCACACTGTCATAGGCAAACAGATGGGCATTGGTTTCCACGGGCCCAAGGTCGTTAATCGCCACCACCTCAATATCATCGCGGTTATGTTCAATCATGGACCGTAATGTTAACCGGCCGATACGGCCAAATCCGTTAATGCCAACCTTTAATGTCATGGCTTTATCCTTTTACTCTTTAATCAGTTTTCGAATTTTTTCTGCTGCATTCTCGGCGGTGAGGCCGAAATGCGCATAAACTTGTTTGTAAGGGCCGCTGGCGCCAAAATCGCTCAGGCCTAAAAACTCACCCTGCCCGCCAAAGGCATAGAGAAGGCGATCCCAGCCCTGGCGCACCCCGGCCTCAATGGCGAGCCGCGGTGCGGTGCCGAGGACAGACTTTTGATAATCTTCACTTTGCTTCTCAAACAGCTCGACCGCAGGCATGGAAACGATACGCACAGTGATATTTTCTTTGGCTAAAATCTCTGCGGCCTCCACCGCAATGCCAATCTCTGACCCGGTGGCGATGAACGTGGCTTGCACGTTATCCGCTTCCCGCAAGACATAGCCGCCTTGGGCGACTTTGTTGCTACTCGCCTCTTCCCGGACAAGCTCGAGATTTTGGCGCGTGAGAGATAAAACGCTTGGCCCGTCGGTCCGCGCCAGCGCTGCCGCCCAGGCCTCTGCTGTCTCTACTGCATCCGCAGGACGGAAGACCACCATATTCGGGATAGCGCGCAGGGACGCCACATGCTCCACCGGTTGGTGAGTGGGGCCATCTTCGCCGAGGCCAATGGAGTCATGGGTCATTACATAAATCACCCGCTGCCCCATCAAGGCGGAAAGCCGCATAGAGGGACGGGCATAATCCGTAAACACCATAAAGGTGCCGCCATAGGGGATCACCCCGCCATGGAGAGCAAGGCCGTTCATGGCCGCTGCCATGCCATGCTCACGAATACCGTAATGGAGATACCGCCCGCCATAATTCTCCGCTGACAGAATATCGAGGGCGCCTGTTTTGGTATTGTTCGAGCCGGTGAGATCCGCTGATCCGCCCAAGGTGGTGGGCAGGGCCTCATTAATCACCTCAAGGGCATTTTGCGACGCCTTCCGCGTCGCCACCGCTTTGGGTTCTTTTAAGAGCTCTTGAGCATAGGCGTGCAGCGCCTTTTCCGCTG
Source organism: Pseudomonadota bacterium (assembly GCA_039026195.1). Lineage (GTDB taxonomy): Bacteria > Pseudomonadota > Alphaproteobacteria > Caulobacterales > Parvularculaceae > Parvularcula. The sequence continues at coordinate 5,143 of JBCCMT010000121.1, forward strand.
GTTCCACACCGCCGCCGAGGGCGTCTTGAAAGCTTTGCGCATCGGCACTTTTCTCCAGCCGCGCCTGCCAAGCTTGGTGATCCCTCGCGCTTTTCGTGCCGGCTTCCCGCCAGGCGTTCAAAATCTCGGCGGGCACCTCAAAGGGCGGGTGTGGCCAATTCAGGCTGTTCCGCGCAAAGTTTAATTCCTCTTCCCCCAACGGCGCACCATGGACACCCGCGGTCCCGGCCTTTTCATTTGCGCCCTTCCCAATGGTGGTTTTGCAGGCAATCAAGGTGGGCTTGTCCGAAGACTTCGCTTGGGTAATCGCGGCATCCACAGCCTCCTGGTCATGGCCGTCACAAGAAAGCGTGTTCCAGCCGGAGGCTTGGAAGCGGGCCAACTGGTCCGTGGAATCCGCCATGCTCACCGCGCCGTCAATGGTGATGTTGTTATCATCCCACAGCAAAATCAGCTTTTTGAGCTTTAGATGCCCGGCGAGGGAAATCGCCTCCTGGCTGATCCCCTCCATCAAGCAGCCATCGCCCGCGATCACCCAGGTCCGGTGGTCGACCAGATCGCTGCCAAACTGCGCGTTCAAATGCCGCTCTGCAATCGCCATTCCCACCGCCATTGCCAGACCCTGACCCAACGGACCCGTGGTGCACTCAACCCCTTCGAGCAGGAAGTTCTCCGGGTGGCCAGCGCACGGAGAACCGAGCTGACGGAAGTTTGCAATCTCCTCCATCGTTGGGCGCGCATAGCCGGAAAGATGGAGCAGCGCATAGATCA
>JBCCMT010000122.1:0-5872 GCA_039026195.1 Pseudomonadota bacterium
GGGGATAAAATGCGGGTCATAGGTGTCCAGCATTCCATAAGGCCCATAATCAATGGTCAGCCCCAGAATAGACATATTATCCGTATTCATCACCCCATGGGTAAAGCCGATGGCTTGCCAGTGGGCCATCAGGTCCGCCGTACGGTGCACCACCTCTTGAAACCATTCTTCATAAGACAGCCCCTCAAAATGCCGCGCGATCGCATGATCCGCCAATTGTTGAGCCAACGCTGGCTGGCGCCTGTGGTGAAAATACTCAAAATGTCCAAATCTTATGAAAGACGGGGAGAGGCGCGAGACAATCGCGCCGGGTTCCACCACTTCTCGCTGGACCTCTGCGCCCGTCCCCACAAGGGTTAAGGCCCGGGTGGTGGGCACCCCAAGGGCTGCCATGGCTTCACTCATCAAATATTCCCGTACGGAGGACCGAACCACCGCCCGACCATCCCCAAACCGAGAAAAGGGCGTACGCCCCGCCCCTTTTAGTTGGATATCCCAGTGCTCACCCGCCTGGTTCTGCATTTGCGCGATGAGCACTGCTCGGCCATCTCCCAATTGGGGCACATAATGGCCAAACTGGTGCCCAGCATACACCATGGCTAAGGGCTCAAACCCTGGCACGGGTCCCTCCCCCGCCATGGCCTTTAAAAATTCAGCTTGTGACCAATGCGCTTGTTCTAGATCAAGCAGAGCGGCGGCCTGCTCACTCACATGCAATAGTTGCGATTGACCGCCTGCCGGCTGAGGGCCAATGTCAGCATAAAAAGCCTGCGGCAGCTTACGAAAATCATCCTCGAGGGTCCAAGAAGAGAAGGCATCGGTCATGCATTTTATGTAGAGGGTTTATGACCGAATGCTATAACTGAGACGTCTTGATCGCTTGGCCTGACGATAGAAAAGGCCTATGAGCGCCTTCATGACAGATTTATCCACCCTCTCCGCTGAGGACCAAGCGGCCCAAGACCGCCTCTACGGCCTGAATGACGCGATGCTACGGCGCACGATTGATTGGGCAAAAGTGAATACCGGCAGTTATAATGTTGAGGGGTTAAAGGGCTTTGCCCCCACCCTGGCGGATGCCTTTAGCGAATTGGACGCGGACCTTGCCCTTGACCCTGCGGAGCCGTTTGAAAACGTAACCTCCCAGGGCGATGTGGAGATGATGGAAACCGGGCCGATCTTACGGGTGAAAAGCCGGCCTAGTGCCCCTGTGCAGGTGGTCTTTAGTGGACATTATGACACAGTTTTTCCGCCCAATACTTTTACGGAGATCAAAGACCTTGGGAATGGCCGCTGGAACGGCCCTGGCCTTTCAGATATGAAGGGCGGCCTTGTGGTCATGCTAGAGGCCTTAAAAGCTTTTGAAGCCAGCCCTCTTAAAGATAATCTGGGCTACCAAATTGTGGTCACGCCGGACGAAGAAATCGGCAATTTCGCCAGTGACCGGGCCCTGATTGAAGCGGCCCAATCTGGCGCGCTGATCGGCATGACCTACGAACCAGCGCAAGAAAGCGGCGCCTTTTCGGGGGGGCGAAAAGGGTCAGCCGTCTATGACATCGTCTTGCGGGGCCGCTCCACCCATGCGGGGCGCGCAAAAGAAGACGGGCGCAGCGCCATCGAAGCGGCCGCAGAACTGGTTCTAGGGTTAGAAGCCCTCAACGGACAGCGCGAAGGCGTCAGCGTCAATGTGGGCAGTATTGAAGGGGGCGCGCCGGTCAACATCGTCCCCGACCTTGCGGTGATCCGTTTCGGCGCCCGGGCCCCCGATGCCCAGGCCGCGGCGTGGTGTGCTGGCCATGTGGAGACCCTTTTCCAAAAAGCTATTGCCCGCGATGGGATCACCGGCCACTGCCATGGCGGTTTTTATCGCCCCCCCAAACCGCGAAATGTCGCTCAACAGGCCCTCTTTGACGCTGTGTCCGGCACGGGCAATGCTCTTGGTTTGGACATTGAATTTGTCGACACCGGCGGGGTCTGTGAAGGCAATAATATTTTTGCGGCCGGCGTCCCCAATGTGGATACCCTAGGGGTCAGAGGCGGGCGAATTCATTCCTCAGAAGAATTTGTCGAGGCAGATTGTTTCGGCGAACGGGCGGCCCTATCTGCCCTTATTTTAAATCGGTTGGCGGACGGCCGCATCGATGGGAAAAAGATTAAAGAGTTGATGGCATAGACTGATCAGCTCAAAGACGATGGAGGGGTTCGGCGATGAAGGATGTCACCACATGCGCTGAGCCCCCCGTGATAGCCCCCGGCAATGGGCATCATTGTCCGGAAAGGGATCGAAAATGGGTGCTGGTGGTGGCCATTCTCGCCTCCGCCTTAGGGTTTATCGACGGCTCCATTGTTTCCATCGCCATCCCCGCCATTCGGGAGGGGTTAGGCGCCAGCTTCACGGACATTCAATGGATCATGAATGCCTACGTCCTGGTGCTTACCGCGCTGATTTTGCCCGGCGGCGCCTTTGGCGACAAATTTGGCCAGCACCGGGTTTTTGCCGTGGGCATTATGGTCTTCCTCCTTGCCTCGGTCGCTTGCGGTATCGCGCCCTCTGCTGAGTTTTTAATCTGGGCCCGGGCTTTAAAGGGGGTGGGCGCGGCCTTGATGATCCCTGGCTCTCTTGCGCTCATCTCGAAGAATTTCCCGAAGGAGGAACGGGGCAAGGCCATCGGCCTGTGGTCTGCGGCGGCGGGCCTGACCACCGCACTTGGGCCCGTTTTAGGCGGCTGGGTCCTGATGGTGGGGGGCGAGGCTGCATGGCGGTGGATCTTTTACCTCAACATCCCCTTAGGCGGCATTGCCCTTTTATTTTTATTCCTTCGTGTGCCGAAGGATGCGGGAAATAAAAATGCAAAGATTGATATAGGCGGTGCGGTGATGGCCATCGCTGCCCTTGGGCTTGTGGCCTATGGACTGACCGCCCTGGGGGAAGGGACAAATGGCGGAGCCCTTATTTTTCTTCTCGGGCTTGTGGGATTAGTAGGGTTCATTCTGTTTGAATTTAAAACCGCCCACCCCATGATCCCGCCGACCCTTTTTACCTCCGCCGCCTTTAGCGGGGCGAATGCCCTCACCTTTGTTCTTTATCTGGCCATGGGGGGCGTATTGTTCTTTACCCCGATGACCCTGATTGAAACCCAAGGAATTTCAGAGGTGGCCGTGGGGACCATCTTCATCCCTATGACCGTGATCATGGCGGGCCTGGCCCGGTGGGCGGGCGGCCTTGCGGACCGGGTGGGGACAAAAATGCCCCTCACCCTCGGGCCCTTTATCACTGGCCTTGCCCTCGCTGCGCTCGCCTTCGCTGTTCCCTCTGGCCATTTTTACAGCGCGGTATTGCCCGCCATGGCGCTGCTTGGCGTGGGCATGGGCATTGCCGTGCCGCCCCTTTCCACCGCGGTGATGAATGCCGCTGATGATCAGTATGCCGGCGCAGCCTCTGGCGTGAATAACGCTGTTGCGCGGATGGCCCAACTCTTTGCCGTGGCGGGTTTGGGGATTATCGCCAGTCTCGTTTATAGGGAGGCACTGGCCACTGGCCTCCCCCCTGATTTGATCAGCGCTGACATCGACGCTATAGGCTTTGGGGAAGACCTCTCCCTAAGCGTTCCCCTCGACAGCATAAAAAGCATCCAAGCGGACGCCATGGAAAAGGGGTTCACCGCCCTTGCTCTAACGGCCGCGGCGCTCGCCCTTCTCTCCGCCCTCATTGGGTGGATGACCCAGCCGGGGCCGTCTCCGTCCCTAAAAACTAATCCTTCAAAATAAAGGTCACCTTGAGGACCACACGATATTCGTCGATCTCGCCGTCCTTTACAGTCACTTTCATATCTTGCACCCAGGCCCCTTCCACATTTTTCAAGGTTTTGTTCGCGCGAGAAATCCCTTTTTGAACCGCTTGATCAAATCCTTTTTTAGAGGAAGCAATAATTTCGGTAACACGTGCAACAGCCATACTGTCTCTCCTTTTGTGAACACAACTGACATCTTTTCAGGATAAAGGGATGTCAAAAGAGAGCGGAGCGCACTTAGGACGTGCTCGTCAAGGGCATAGATTTTGAAACAATTTTAAAGGCTTGCCATTCCGCAATCGAAGCTTAGTTTCTGACTATCGAATAAAGGATACCCCCCATGCTGCCCAAACCCCTGGTTGACCTCTCCTCCAACACCCTGGCCTATGAAATCACGCCGAAGGTCAAGCCCACGGGCTTTCGCGAATATGACGCGCGCTGGGTATTTGAGGAAGAGATTAATTTTCTTGGTATTCAGGCGTTGGGCGCGGGGCTCGGCACCTTGATCCATGAGCTGGGGAAACGCCCAGAGATTGTGGTGGGCCATGATTTTCGCGGTTATTCTACGTCCATTAAGCAGGCCCTCATTGTCGGCCTGATGGGCGCTGGCGTGAAGGTGCATGACATTGGCCTCGCCCTCTCCCCCGTAGCTTATTTCGCGCAATTCACTCTGGATGTGCCGTGCGTGGCCATGGTAACGGCGAGCCATAATGAAAATGGCTGGACGGGCGTGAAAATGGGGGTCGAAGCCCCCCTCACCTTTGGCCCGAAAGAAATGGGGCGCTTAAAAGAGATTGTTTTGGGCGGCGAATATAAGTCTCGCGATGGCGGCGGCTACACATGGGTCGACGGAATGCGGGGGCGGTATATCGACGATTTGGTGAAGGATGTGAAGATCACTCGCCCCCTTAAAGTGATCGCGGCCTGCGGCAACGGCACGGCGGGCGCCTACGCGCCGGAGGCTCTCGCCCGGATGGGGGTAGAGGTTGTCCCCATGGATGCGGAACTTGACCACACCTTCCCTAAATATAATCCCAACCCTGAAGATATGCAGATGCTGCATGAAATGCAAAAGGCCGTCAAAGATCACGGTGCGGATGTTGCGCTCGGCTTTGATGGGGATGGCGACCGCTGCGGTGTGGTGGATAATGAAGGCGAAGAGATTTTTGCGGATAAAATTGGCGTCATGCTTGCCCGGGACCTTTCCGCTCAGCATGAAAATGCTGTCTTTGTGGTGGATGTGAAATCCACAGGGCTTTTCATGACTGACCCTGTGCTGATCGAAAATGGCGCGACTACGCATTTTTGGAAGACAGGGCATTCTTATATCAAACGCCATACCACAGACCTTGATGCATTGGCTGGCTTTGAAAAATCCGGGCACTTCTTTTTCCGGGAACCCTATGGCCGCGGCTATGATGACGGCCTCGTGGCGGCGATTGCCATTTTGAACATGCTGGACCGTAACCCGGATAAGTCCATGGCGGACCTGCGCCGGGCCCTCCCCCTCACCTATCAATCGCCCACCATGTCCCCCCATTGTGACGATGATAAAAAGTATGGGGTGGTGGAGAAGATTGTCGCCCATTTTGAAGGGGTGACGGAGCTGATCGGCCAACAGGTACGCGATGTGAACACAGTGAATGGGGTACGGATTACTGTGGAGGATGGCACCTGGGGCCTTGTCCGCGCCTCCTCCAATAAGCCTGAGCTCGTCGTCGTCGTGGAAAGTCCCACCTCTGAGGCAAACCGCAACGCTATGTTCCACGCCATTGAAGCGGTAATGGCGGACTATCCTGAAATTGGGGAGTTTAACCAAAAGCTTTGAGCTTCCTACCCTCCGCTCATCCAGGTTTCAAGCGAAAGTAAGAAGACCGGGATCTCATATGGCTTTCTCAAGAGTGATGTAGACGGACATGTTGCTTCCCCGCAGCACAGATGATTTGCCCTCTTACGAGTATCGTATGCTGCGCCTCCCCGCGGCTTGACCGCGGGGTCCATCTCTTACGCTTTCAGCATCAAGAGCGTTATTATTCCCATACAGATTTTTAGCGAGTCATCCCAATTCGTGGATTCCCCCC
>JBCCMT010000123.1:0-5862 GCA_039026195.1 Pseudomonadota bacterium
CCGAGGACACAGCGGCGCGGGCTGCGCGAAGGAAAGGATAATTTTCGCTAAGAGAGATTACAGCGCTTAACTGTTTAATTTTTTTATTTTGTAAATTGACTCCGCTAAACCCTTGATTCGCTCTGGCGAACGTCGTTAACCAATATGAAGTTTTCGACAAGGATAAGGGTCCTGTCGGTAGAGTTTGTTACCGCCGTTAATTTTTATGAAAGTAAATTCTCGTTATAGTCACAAAATACCGAGACCGGGTCGGAAAAATTTCCTGCCCAATATATTATAAGGAGGGCACCGGCCTTGCGAGTACTGCTTATTGAGGACGATGGGGCAACGGCACAGAGCATTGAGCTCATGCTCAAATCTGACGGGTTCAATGTCTATACCACCGATTTGGGGGAAGAAGGCATCGATCTTGGCAAGCTCTATGATTACGACATCATTCTATTGGATCTGAACTTGCCCGACATGACAGGCTTTGACGTGCTCAAGTCTCTCCGTGTGGCGAAGGTCAACACCCCGATCTTGATCCTCACAGGTCTTGGGGACACAGAGAATAAAGTTCGCGGCCTTGGCTTTGGCGCCGATGATTACATGACCAAGCCCTTCCATAAGGATGAGTTGGTTGCCCGGATCCACGCGATTGTGCGCCGCTCTAAGGGGCATAGCCAGTCTGTGATTACCACCGGCTCGTTGATCGTCAACTTGGACGCCAAAACCGTCGAAGTCGCCGGCCAACGGGTGCACCTCACCGGCAAAGAATATCAGATGTTGGAGCTTCTCTCTTTACGGAAAGGGACCACCCTGACGAAAGAGATGTTCTTGAACCATCTTTACGGCGGTATGGACGAGCCAGAATTGAAAATTATCGATGTGTTCATCTGTAAGCTGCGGAAGAAACTCGCCGCGGCCACCAGTGGTGAGCATTATATCGAAACCGTTTGGGGCCGGGGCTATGTGCTGCGCGACCCTGCCGAAGAAGTCGCTGCATAACGAACAGCGAACAGGTTACGGCAGCATAAAACGATAAAAACAGCTGCTGTCTAAATAGAAAACCCGCTTCGAAAGAAGCGGGTTTTTTTGCTTGCGAATATTTTCCGTGTCATCCCGGTTTCGAGCGGAAGCGAGAAGACCGGAATCCATAACATCCTATGTCTGATTAGAGCACTAAAAGCCCGAACCTCTAAGATTATGGATCCCGGACAAGCCTTACGGCTTTCCAGGATGACAAATCACAAATTATAGGCTGCCTTTATAAGAAGATACAAAAAGCGCTAAAGCACCGGTAATGCCGTGGCCCGCGCTTCATCTAAGTAGCGCGCCGCTTGCACTTCAAGGTTACCGGACAAGTCGATCAAGAGCGGGTTGCCGGTGGGGATTTCCACCTGGGTGATGTCGTCATCCCCCACCTTGAAAAGAAGTTTGACCAAAGCCCGCAAGGAATTTCCGTGGGCGGAGATCAGGATATCGCCCTCAGCTAGTTTGGGAGCAATGTCTGAGGCCCAATAGGGCTCAACCCGATCTAAGGTCATCTTCAGGGACTCTGCCGCCGGTGTGGTGATGCCCTCATATCGCGCATCCACCAGGGTGGGGTAAATCGACTGATCCTCCAAAGGCGGCGGGGGGATATCATAGCTGCGGCGCCAAATATGCACCTGCTCTTTGCCATGCTTTTCTGCGGTTTCCGCCTTGTCGAGGCCCGTAAGGCCCCCATAATGCCGCTCATTCAAGCGCCAATCTTTGGTGACGGGCAGCCATAGCATCCCCAACTGGTGTAGAGTCATATTCAGGGTGCGGATGGCCCGGGTCTGTACCGAGGTGAAGGCAAATTTGGGGGTAAAGCCGGTTTCTTTTAAGAGCTCGCCCGCGCGGGTCGCCTCCGCCTCTCCCCGCTCGGTCAAATCCACATCCACCCATCCGGTGAAGCGGTTTTCTAAATTCCATTGGCTTTGGCCGTGGCGGATCAAACATAGACGCGGCATAGGAGCTCCTTTTCGTGAAAGGCGCCCTCTACCCGAAAGAGGCCCTGGAAGACAAGGTCTGTTCCTTTTACGACTCACCGCGGTATGACCGCGGTGTCCATAATTGACTGTTGAAGATGGACCCCGTGGTCAAGCCACGGGGAAGCGAACCCCTCGGACGGCTCGCTTTTAATCCATCGCCTTCACAATATCTTCGCACATCTTTTTGGCGTCCCCGAACAGCATCATGGTGTTGTCCCGGAAGAAGAGCTCATTCTGCACCCCGGCATAGCCGGAGGACATGCCCCGCTTCACGAAGAGGACGGTGCCCGCATTTTCGACATCCAAAATCGGCATCCCGAAAATGGGCGATGCGCTGTCGGTTTTCGCCGCTGGGTTGGTGACGTCATTGGCCCCAATCACAAAGGCCACATCAGCGGTAGAGAATTCAGAGTTGATGTCTTCAAGCTCAAAAACCTCATCGTAAGGCACATTGGCCTCCGCAAGAAGGACATTCATATGCCCCGGCATCCGGCCCGCCACAGGGTGGATGGCATATTTCACATCAACCCCTTCGGATTTGAGCATGTCCGCCATCTCCCGTAAGGCGTGCTGCGCTTGCGCCACTGCCATGCCATAGCCCGGCACGATGATCACTTTGCCGGCATTTTTCATGATGAAGGCCGCGTCGTCTGCCGCGCCCTGCTTCACAGGCCGCTCTTCCGCATCACCGCCTGCGGCCGCATCACTCTCCCCGCCAAAACCGCCGAGGATTACATTGATGAAGGAGCGGTTCATCCCCTTACACATAATGTAAGAGAGGATCGCACCGGAGGAGCCCACCAGGGCCCCGGTGATGATGAGCGCCATATTTTCGAGCGTGAAGCCGATCCCGGCCGCCGCCCAGCCAGAATAACTGTTCAGCATGGAGACCACCACGGGCATATCCGCCCCGCCAATGGGAACGATGAGCAAAAAGCCCAAGGCAAAAGCCATTAGGGTGAGGATGACAAATAGGCCCACAGACTGGGTCCCGCTGGTCAAAATAATGACGATCAGGAGGGAGGCCAACGCCAAGGCGATATTGATCACATGCCGGGCGGGCAACAAAATCGGCTTGCCCGACATGCGGCCATCAAGCTTGGCAAAGGCAGTCAAAGAACCAGAAAAGGTGATCGCCCCGATGAAGGCGCCTAAGGCCATCTCCACAATGGCGCGGGCCTCAATATCCCCCGGCGTCCCTAAACCATAGGCTTGGGGGGAGAGGAAGGCGGACCAAGCGATGAGCACCGCTGCCATCCCCACCAGCGCATGGAAAAAGGCAACCAATTGCGGCATAAAGGTCATAGCCACCCGCTTGGCAATCAACGCGCCCGGAATGGCGCCGGCGGCCACAGCCACAATCACCCAAAACCATCCGCCAAACCCAGCACTCGACAAAAAGCGTTCGGAGAACAGGGTCGCAAAGACTGCGATCCCCATACCGATCATCCCAAACCGGTTCCCCCCACGGGAGGTTTCGGGCGAGGATAACCCCCGGAGCGCCAGGATAAAAAAGATCCCAGCAATGATATAAAGAAGAGCGGTGAGATTACTATTCATGACGTTGTCATTTCATTTTTCATAGTCACAAAAAGAATACTATTTAGAAAAGTACGTCTAGTTGTCACTATTATTTTTATTCATTTACATTCTATCGTTTTCATTGGACGTACAGCGGATACTGGCAAAACGTGGTTTTCCAGGTTTTGGATATGTTGTTTTTATTAATTCAGGCACAACTATCTCAGCAGATACTTCCGGCAAGTTGATCCGCATATAATCGTTCAAAAGTTTCAAATCGTCTTCTGCTGGTGGTTTGAAGTAAGGTGCCAATTCATCTTGGATATAATATTTGTTCTCAGACGATCTGATTTTTGTTTCGCCCGCTTGAACAGCTTGATCCATTATGGCTTCAACATAATTTTGTTCTTTAATTGTGCCTAAGTAATGTACTTTTCCGGGCGTCACATTAAATGCTAAAGTATTAGAATGAAAACAAATATGCCAATTAGGTTGAAGCTCGGCACTTTCGACGACTAATTGTCCTGGCACTGCATTAACAAAAATAAATCCTTGATCTTTCAAATAAGAATTTAAGAAAGAACCTTGTTTATCTAGCCATTTCTGATCATTAATATCATAATGCTTTAGCGAAATACCGAGATTACTGACGCCTTCAGGAATAGTTCTAACAACTATAATAGCATTTGGGTCGTTATTTGTTAGATTAGTTTTTACAGCTCCGCCAAATTTAGGCGTTTCGCATCCTGCCACCAAAAACATTAGTAATAGAGTATATATCAATTTAGACATTTTACTCTCCCTTTTTCTTATACATGGCCAGCATCCGCTGGGTGACGAGGAAGCCGCCAAAGATATTCACGCTGGCCAGCGCCACGGCGATGATCCCGAACAGTCGGCTCCATTCGCCCGCCGCAGTGTTGGCAACCTCTGCCCCCACGGCAATGAGGGCACCGACGATGACCACGGAGGAAATTGCGTTGGTAACCGACATCAGCGGGGTGTGCAGCGCCGGGGTCACCGACCAAACCACATAATAGCCCACAAACACGGCGAGGGCGAAAATCGCGCTGAGGAAGACCCAATCCGCAACCCCGGCGGTCTCCGCCAAACTCATGAGCGGATCGATAAGGTTTTCGACATTTGCGCTGGCTTGCTCCGCCTGCTGCGCAGCATCGTTTAACTGTTCTGCGGCTTCGCGCAGCTCTTCCACGGTGGCTTCTGCATCTTCGGCGATTTGTTGTTGGCTTTCGGTGGATGATTTGGCCATGGCGATCAACCCTCCTCTATTTCTGTGGTATCCGGGGACGGGGCAGAAGCCGGAGCTGGCGCAGCGCCGCCAAACCGTTCATGGATGACCTGCCCCTCCCGGGTCAGGGCCACGCCCTTCACAATGTCATCATCCCAATTAATATTCAGCTTTTTGTCTTCATTGTCGGTGATCAGGGTGAGGAAGTTCACAAGGTTCCGCGCATAAAGGCTAGAGGCCTCCCCCGCCAAGCCGTTTAGGATATTCTTTGGCGCCAGCACCGTGGCCTCGCCCAGGGTATATTGCTCTTCTCCCTCTGCCCCCTCCACATTACCGCCGCGGGGCGCGGCTAAGTCCACAATGATGGAGCCTGGCTTCATCCCCTTCACCATTTTCTTGGTCAGGAGCTTCGGCGCGGGCCGCCCAGGAATCAGCGCCGTGGTGATAACAATATCCATCTTCTTCAAATGCTCTGCCACATGCTCTGCCTGGCGCGCTTGGAAGTCGGCGGACATTTCCTTGGCATAGCCGCCTTCGGTTTCAGCCGCCTTCATTTCCTCTTCATCCACACTGACGAAGCTGCCGCCCAAGCTTTCCACTTGTTCTTTGGCCGCATACCGAACATCCGTGGCAGAAACCACAGCGCCCAGCCGCTTGGCGGTGGCAATGGCCTGCAGCCCAGCAACCCCTGCGCCCATCACAAAAACCTTTGCAGGCGGCACGGTGCCCGCAGCGGTCATCATCATGGGAAAGGCGCGGCCATAGGCAGCGGCCGCGTCCACTACGGCCTTATAGCCCGCCAAGTTGGCTTGGCTGGAAAGCACATCCATGGACTGGGCGCGAGTGATCCGCGGCAACAGCTCTAAGGCAAAGGCATCAATATTGGCCGCCGCATAGTCTTGCAAAGAGGCCTCATGGTCAAAGGGGTTGAGGACCCCCACCAGTTTGGCGCCATGGGCGATTTTGCCCACATGGGGTTTTGACGGCGGTTCCGCCACCAGCACCACATCCGCCCCGTTTAAAATCTCTTCAGCCTCCCCCACGGAGGCGCCGCCGGCGCTGTAAGCATCATTGCTGATCCCCGCCCGTTTCCCG
>JBCCMT010000124.1:0-5860 GCA_039026195.1 Pseudomonadota bacterium
GTCCTTTTGAAGGGTGATATTGGGCCAGCTTTCAGCATATTTTGCGTTTAACTCTGTCCACTTGCCATCGGGGTCTTCGGTATCGGGCACAATAGCCTCCACCGGGCATTCAGGTTCACACACACCGCAATCAATGCATTCCTCAGGTTTAATGGCGAGGAAATTTTCCCCTTCATAAAAACAATCAACCGGGCATACCTCAACGCAATCTGTATATTTGCACATGATGCAGGCATCGGTGACAACATAAGTCATGGATGTGATACTCCTAAATCTTGCCCTCATATGGCAATCTAAAGCGAAGGCGGCAAGCCATCATTCCCTGGGGCGACCATCTGTTGCGCTTTTAAACGAAAGGCAAGCACGTTATGCTGAAGGTCATGACAGAAAATCTCTCCCCCGCCCGTAAACGCCTTCTCTATCGTGCCATGCATCGCGGTTTTAAGGAGGCTGACATCATTGTGGGCCGCTTTGCCGAGCAGCATTTGGGCGCCATGAGTGACGCAGAAGAAGCCGAATTTGAGCGGTTGTTGGAGGTGCCGGACCAGGACCTCTATGCTTGGATTATTGGCCGTCAGCCCGCTCCTGACAACTATCAAGGGCCCATCTTGGAAAAGATGCAAGCTTTTGATGTGGCGCCTCTGATGCCGAAATAAAACTAAGTTTATAGCCGTTGCTGATATGAGCTTCGGTTGAGAATATGTTTTTATCTATTTATTCATTGTACAGAGTATAAAGCAATAAAGTTCATGGTCGGTTTTAATCCACCCTCTAAAGTCTAAATATTTCTAGGCGCATCCCGCCTGGCCCCTCCATCCGGCAGTGTCCAAACGCTTAAATCAATTTGGCTGTAACCATATGACAATCTCACTCCGACCTCTCTTGTCAGGCTGAAACAGCATCGCTAGACGAAATGGTGTAATCAACGTGATGGCATTTCGCCCTCGCGTCTATTTGTGTTGGGCTTTTCATGGCAATTGTTTCTGCAACCCCTATTCTTTCATCGGCAACAGCGTGGCAGGGGAATGACCCCCTCACGGTCTATGGCGCGCCAGAAGGGGCAGATGCTTTGGCGGTGAGCCAAGCGGTAACAGCCCGGGGCGGCTTAGTGGTGCATATCGCCCGAGATGAGGCGCGGGCGGCGGCCATGCGGTCGGCGGTTTCCTTTTTTGCCTCAAACGTTCCTGTCCTGTCTTTTCCGGCGTGGGATTGTTTACCTTACGATCGGTTATCGCCTTCGCCTGAGGTGGTCTCCGCCCGGATGGCGGGTTTGGCCGCCTTAACCGCCCACGATGGCAAAACCCCCATGGTCTTGGTGACCACGGTGAATGCCATGGTCCAGCGGGTGCCTGCCGCTGACCTTGTCCGAAATGCAAGTTTCTCAGCGAAGCCGGGCGCCACGGTGAATATGGATGACCTCATCGCTTATCTTACCGCCAACGGATATTCCCGTGCCTCCACCGTTAGGGAGCCTGGTGATTTTGCCGTGCGGGGCGGGCTGGTTGATCTTTATGCCCCCGGCGCGAAGGATCCAGTGCGATTAGATTTCTTTGGGGATAGCTTAGAGAGCATTCGCGCCTTCGATCCGGTTACGCAGATGACCACCCATCAGCGTAAGGCACTTCATTTAGCGGCAGCCTCTGAAGTTTTGTTGACCGAGGAGACGATTTCTCGGTTTCGCTCGAATTATCTTGCCCGGTTTGGCACGCCGGGAGATGACCCTGTTTACGAAGCGGTCACCGCCGGGCGGCGACAGGCGGGCATGGAACATTGGCTCCCTCTCTTTTATGAAGAGGTGGGAACGGTCTTTGATCTACTTGGGGAGGCATTGGTTTTTACCGATCATCTGGCAGAGGATGCGGCGCGGGAACGGTTTGCCCAAATTGATGACTATTATTCCGCCCGGGCAGAGGATATGTCGCTCGCAGAAGATCAAGGCAATATGGAGGTGGTTCCCTATCGCCCCTTAAAGCCCGATGGTCTTTATTTGAGCCCTGAGGAATGGTCAGCCTCTCTTACCCAATGCGCATTGCGACCCCTATCCCCCTTTGGCCCGCCAGAGGGGAAAAGAAGTTTTGATTTCGGGGCCAAGCAAGGGCGCAGTTTCGCAGCAGAGCGGGCGGCCAATTTGAATGTCTTTGATGCGGTGACGGCCCATATTTCAGAAAAACAGCAAAGTCATCTATGCGTCATTGCGGGGTGGACGGAGGGATCCACCGAACGCCTGCGCAGTGTTTTAGATGATCATGGGGTTGACGGCCTCACACCCCTTTCATCTTGGTCAGATATTGATGTTGAGAACCGTACCATGGTGCCCTTGATCACCTTAGGCCTTGAAAATGGGTTTGAGACCAAAAATATTGTTATCATTGCTGAACAAGACATTCTGGGCGACCGGTTGGTCCGAAAGGGGAAAGTCAAGCGCGCCGAGAATTTTCTTACCGAAGCCTCTTCATTATCCGTAGGCGATCTGATTGTTCATGTGGATCACGGCGTTGGGCGATATGAAGGGTTAAAAACCCTAGAGGTGGGCGGCGCGCCCCATGATTGTTTGATATTGATTTATCATAAGGGCGATAAGCTTTTCCTGCCTGTTGAGAATATTGAGCTTCTTAGCCGTTTTGGCTCCGATGACCCCAACCATCCTTTAGATAAGCTCGGCGGCGCCTCTTGGCAGGCGCGCAAGTCGAAAATGCGCGAACGCATCCGTATGATGGCGGAGCAATTGATCGCCATCGCCGCCAAGCGAGCCACGAAAAAAGCGGATATATTGGCTCCCACCTCAGGGGTTTATGACGAATTCTGTGCACGCTTCCCATATGTGGAAACCGATGATCAATTGGCCGCCATTGATGATGTCATCACCGATTTAAGTGCAGGCCGGCCGATGGATCGTCTGGTTTGCGGTGATGTGGGCTTTGGAAAAACGGAGGTTGCGCTAAGGGCGGCTTTTGTGGCGGCGATGAATGGGCGTCAGGTGGCCTTAATTGCCCCTACCACATTGTTGGTACGTCAACATTTTAAAAATTTCAAAGACCGTTTTCAAGGTTTCCCCCTGAAGGTTCGGCAGCTTTCTCGGTTTGTGACCACAAAGGAAGCGAGCGAAACCCGCGCCGGGCTTAAAGAGGGAACAGTGGATGTGGTTATCGGCACCCATGCTTTGTTGTCAAAACAAGTGGGGTTTCGGGATCTTGGCCTTCTGATTATCGACGAAGAACAGCATTTTGGGGTGAAGCATAAAGAGCGGTTAAAAGAATATCGCGGGGATACCCATGTGCTCACCCTCACGGCGACCCCTATTCCGCGGACGTTGCAATTGTCGATGACGGGCATTCGAGACCTTTCCCTTATCGCAACACCGCCGGTGGACCGTTTGGCCGTGCGCACGACCATCGGGCCCTTTGACCCCGTGGTGGCGCGCGAGACATTGCTGAGAGAACATTATCGGGGGGGGCAGAGCTTTTACGTGGTGCCCCGCGTCGCAGATCTTGAGGGCGTTGCCGCCTTTTTAGAAGCGCAAGTCCCAGAGGTGAAGTTCCGTGTGGCGAATGGTCAAATGCCCGCCGGAGAATTAGAAGACATTATGAGCGCCTTTTATGATGGGAAGTTTGACGTTCTGTTGGCCACCACCATTATTGAAAGTGGTATTGATGTGCCCACGGCAAATACGCTGGTGGTTCACCGGGCGGATATGTTTGGTCTGGCGCAACTCTACCAAATTCGCGGTCGCGTGGGACGGTCAAAACAGCGGGCCTATGCTTACCTGACCACAAGCCCGAAGAAGAAAATGACCGAAGGAGCCGCTCGGCGCTTGAAGGTATTACAGTCCTTAGATACCCTTGGCGCAGGTTTCACCCTGGCCAGTCATGACCTTGATATTCGCGGGGCGGGGAATCTTCTGGGGGAGGAGCAATCGGGCAGTGTGAAAGAGGTGGGGGTCGAGCTTTACCAACATATGCTGGAAGAGGCAGTCGCCAGTATGAAAGAGGGGGGCGAGGGGGCCGAAGAAACCTGGTCGCCCCAAATTAATATTGGCACAGCGGTGTTGATCCCTGAAACCTACGTAGCAGATCTTGACGTTCGGATGTCCCTCTACAGACGATTGTCAGACTTATCGGCGGCCCAAGATATCGAAGCCTTTGGCGCAGAGCTGATTGACCGGTTTGGCCCCCTCCCCAAAGAAGTCGATCATTTGCTTCAAATTGTGGGCATCAAAGCCCTCTGTCGCCGCGCCATGGTGGCAAAAATTGATGCAGGACCCAAGGGGGCCGTCATCACCTTCAGAGAAGATCAATTCCCCAATCCCATGGGGTTGGTCAGTTATATGAGCACCTCCCCCTTTGATATGAAATTGCGGCCAGATCAAAAACTCGTGTTCAAACAAACGTGGCCCGATGAGAAATTTCGCCTAAAGGGCTGCCGTAAAATCTTATCAATCCTGGTGGAGATTGCCGAGGATCAGTCTTCGTCTTAAAAGATCTTACGCGAACAATCGCTCTGTATCTTTTAAGGTGGAGAGACCCTTGAAAAGAGCGGTGAGTGACGTTTGCGGGCTGTCCCCTGATTTTGGAAACACCGCATAGCTTTTCGCCGTGAAGGTGGATGAATTCTCAATCCCCCCAAATTTAAGGTCAGTGATCATTTGTTCATAACTCTGCATAAGGGCGGTCACAGAAGCCTTATTGGCATTGGGGAATGAAAAAATGAAGGTGTCAGGGGCAGGGCGGGAGACAAGGTCTAAGGGCTGTCCAGCCAGGGCAATATATACGGCTGCTTCAGACAGGGCTGTTTGATGATTTTCCCCCTCTTTCGGGAAAAGCCTTAGCACGCCTAAGGCAAAATCAAGGGGGGAGCCTAAAAAGCGTTCTGCTAAACAACGATCAAAATAGGGGCCCGATGCCACCTCTGAAACAGCCCCTTTGTCCGTGAAAACCATTTTCTTTAAGATATGATCATATTGGTTTAACGACCCGCGCAGCTGAATAGCCCGGCGCATGAATTGGCTTGCTAGATAAGCGTGGTCTATAGAGAAAACGGCATCCGCCCCCGCATGGGTCCAATACTGAATATGACGTTCTGTCACGTTGCGTTCAAAAATAATGACCGGAAGTGACATCAATTCACTTTGACGGCGGAGTAATCTGATCCACTTATGTTGAGGTCGACGGTTCGGGTTCGCAAAAAGAAAGACCCCATTGGCAATGCCCAACTCTAAACTTTGTAAGGCTTGGCTCTGGCTTAAGACCCCAGCTATCTCCCCATGGCTGTGGAGTTCATTGAGGAGATGTAAGGCCTCCCCTTGCGGTTGACTGAGCAATAGAGTTTGAGGCGAATGGGAGGGAGATGGCTGATCCAGCTCTAGCGGGAGGGCAGCTGTCGCTGATGCCTTGAGGCGGATCGATACCTCTTGGGCTTTGTTTTTAAGGGCAACTGTTTTTTGGATGGCGTTGATCAGAGGGCGCCCATTGGGGGCCCACAGAACCACATGCTGCGTCTTTGCGAGTGATAAAACAGCTTCATCCGCCAACTGATCTGAAGCGACCATATAGATAAGCGGCGATAATGCTGATTGACGTTGACTCTGATGCAGTAAAGACATCCATTGCCTGCTGGCAGGTGTATAGGCGCGAATGTCGACGATGCATACATCATAATCGGTAGTATCACGAACCACATCGATTTGATGATTGCTCAACAGACTGCGCAATGCCATCCGCCCCATGGGGGAAGACATTAAATGGGCACTTAAGCGTCGCCGGGGGCTAAAACTGTGGCGCATTAGAAGGACGTCTCCACCATTTGCGCCGTCGCAGGTGACGGGTCGCCCTTAAGGGGCGTGGTCTGACGGGGGGTGATCATA
>JBCCMT010000125.1:0-5852 GCA_039026195.1 Pseudomonadota bacterium
ATTGGCTCAACATCGGGTCTTGGATATAGATATCCGCCGACAGGAACCTTCCGATGGAGGGGTCGTAGATACGGCCATTCATGTTGACGAGGTCGGTATCGTCGAGCATTTCGTGGCCGGTGAAGCCGCGGGGGGTGGTATCGCTGGTGAGGATGCCGCCCGTGTCGTCGGTCCCGTCCGCATTACGCCTTTTCCCCCAGGCGTCATAGGCGAGGCGCTCCACGACACTGCCGGTCTCATCGGTGATGACAGAGATGGAGCCCAGGTGATCGGCCACGAACCAGCTTTTGGTGACCTCCCGCGTGGTCAGGGTATCATCGTCGGTATGGACGCCCACCATCTGGCCCCCGGCATAGAGATAGTTGGTCCACTTCTCTTTGCTTAAGCCATTCACCACCTGCTCGGCCATGACGCCAAAGCCGCTATGGTAGAAGGTATCGCCCACGGAGGAGGTCATCTTCACCCGCTGGCGATCTGCGCCGTAAGTGAACTCCAGCACCTTGAGGCTGGGCCCGCTTTGGTCAAAAATCTTGGTGACTTTGTTGAAAGACGACCAGCGGATAATGCGCTCTGGCCCGCTGGTATTCTGGCTATAGATCATATTGCTATTGGCGTCGCCGAGCCTGCCCCCAAAAAGTGGGTACCGGTTTTTGGGAAGGGCAGGCGACCACCTAAAAAGCAGTAAGTGGCACTAATGGTCCCCGAGGTGGCGGCGAGGGCATGGGGCCGGGTCTGGCCATGGCTGGTATTGTTCAGCGCGCCATAGGTGTAGCTGCCGATGTCCGACTTGGTAAGGATATTCCCCGTGGCGTCATAGGTGACGCTCTTCGCGTTACTGCCCTGGCCGCAAGGCTGACTACCGATATCATAGCAGATGAGGCGGTTTAGGTGGTCATAGATGAAGTTCTCCGTGACGCCCTGGGTCAGGTCCCGCCGCTGTGTTAGTTAGCTCAAGGAATTAATCACTGTGCACAGTTTGCGTTTGGGGCCAACCAAGTTCATCTATTTTATAATAAAACGTAGGGTAGGGATAGCGAAGTTGATCTCGGTGTGGGGTGGCACATTTTTTTCCCATTTGTCGCCAGTTTTCAGGTAATTCTTGTAGTTCTGGCAATCCTATTTTTTGACGTCTACTTATAATATATCTTGCGTATCTGTCACCATTCTCAAAAGAATTTAGTGCGCGGCGTATAGCTGAATAAGAAGAAGTAGAATCTGTTTTATCAGCTTTTTCTTTTTGAATACCAACGTTATATTGGCCTGTTTTCCAAGCCCAAAGTAATGCAGTATCTGCATCAATTATTTCTCCGGTACTAGTTTTGCAAACTGCATTCAGGTTAGCGGGGCATTCCCATGTTGTAAGGCCATCTTCAGTAGTTTGAAAGCATTCACTGCTGTTTGATGTGCAAGCTGTAACAAAAAATATTATCAAAATAATATATATTACTCTCAATTTTGACATTTTACACTTTCCTATCACTTTGTACTGAATATCAAGCTATGTTAAGGCCTAGGATAATTATCTCTATGAACGGCACCACCATTTATGATATCGCCTACGCCACTAGCCCATTTAAAGGGGTTAAAATATTCTGTATATAAATTAGCAGCATCACCATAAGGTGTATTCCATAAAGTAATAGTACTGTTTGATCTACCTACTAAATTTTCACTTCTAAAATAGTTTCCAGCTGATCCATAGAACCTATAATTGATATTTGGCCGTGCATTGAAAAAGCCTGCTGCATTTATTGCTGTTAGACCACCTTGGCTCACTGCATTAACAGTAAGATCAACATCTTGGCTGATCATATTTGTATAATTTGCTAGTGCCCTTGCATGTCCATCTCTTTGAGGGAAGAAAATTTGCTGTACTGACTCCCAAAGATCGGCTCCAACTCCATTAGTTGGATTAAAATAGCCCAGACCACCATAATCACCAACTCGATTGGCGGCACGATTCGGGTTTCCACGCATACCATTTAGATAAATTTCAGACGGGTTTTCAGCTAAGGCTGCATTTGCGTCTTCGACTTTACCATCTCCATCAATTAGATAGCCGTCTTTCCCATACCAGCCCGTGAATTCGGGTCTGCCGACTGCATACTGAAAGCCTCGCGAGGCTGCTCCATGTGCAAATTTGCCGCCGCCGAGTTCCGCTGTTGCTCCTCCCACAATAGCATTGGCAACTAAAGCGTCTACCGCTCGATCAGGGTTATATTCCCCTACGTAGTTATCCAAAGCTTGAGAAATTTTGGTATTCGCGGCTGTTATCGCAGCAGCAGTGAACATATCTCCAACATCTCCTCCATCCAGACCAACTGTAATGGCCGCAGCCAGACCATCGGCTACAAAATCCCCAAAGGGAAGAGTTGCGCGAAAGAAAATTTGAAGGGCAAAGAATTTTGGATTTTCAATAATGGCTTTGACAGAGCTAAAGATCGAATAGATTTGCGCAACAACTTTTACAGCAGCCCACAGCTCAGCCACGAAATGCCCTGAGGGGTCAGTGTAGCTTAAGGGGTTATTCCAGACATAGGCATATCTGTTGAGGGATTGGCTCAACATCGGGTCTTGGATATAGATATCCGCAGAGAGGAACCTACCGATGGAGGGGTCGTAGATGCGGCCATTCATGTTGACGAGGTCGGTATCGTCGAGCATTTCGTGGCCGGTGAAGCCGCGGGGGGTGGTATCGCTGGTGAGGGTGCCGCCCGTGTCATCGGTCCCGTCCGCATTACGCCTTTTCCCCCACGCATCGTAAGCGAGGCGCTCCACGACGGTGCCCGTCTCGTCGGTGATGACAGAGATGGAGCCTAAGTGGTCCGCCACGAACCAGCTTTTGGTGATCTCCCGCGTGGTCAGGGTGTCGTCGTCCGTATGGACGCCCACCATCTGGCCCCCGGCATAGAGATAGTTGGTCCACTTCACTTTGCCTAAGCCATTCACCACCTGCTCGGCCATGACGCCAAAGGCGCTATGGTAGAAGGTATCGCCCGCGGAGGAGGTCATCTTCACCCGCTGGCGGTCGGCGCCATAGACGAAGCTAAGGGTCTTTGTTGTCGTGCCACTGGCGTCGACGATTTGGGTCACCTTGTTAAAGGAGGACCAGGTGATGGTCCGGTCCGCGCCGCTGAGCATATTGCCATTGGCGTCATAGGTGTAGGTGGCGTTCACCGCCCCCACTGTCTGGGCCAGGGCATGGGGCCGGGACTGGCCTGGGCCGTGGCTATTATTGTTCAGTGTACCATAGGTATAGGTGCCGATATCGGACTTGGACAGAATATTCCCCGTGGCGTCATAGGTAACGGTTTTTGAGTTGCTGCCCTGGCCGCACGCTTGCGCGCCGATATAGTAACAGGTGAGGCGGTTAAGGCCGTCATAGTCAAATTTCTCCGTGACGGATTGGGTGAGGTCCTGCCGCTCTCGCAGATTGCCGATATCGTCAAAGGTGAAGGCCATATTAGCGACGCTATTCGTACCGCCGACACCCGCCTGGATAGTGTCAATGGTCCCCTTAAGGGCATCAAAGGCGCGGTTGGTGACAACCCCATTGCCCGCAGTCTCTTGGGTGATGCGTTGTTGCGCGTCGATGACATCCGCCGTCCAGAGGGTTGCGCCCCCTTGCTCCTTCAACTGATGTTCATAGCCGTAAGCGTTATAGAGATATTCCGCCACAAAGCCGGAGGGGTAGGTGACCGTCTTTAGCCGGCTGCTGTTGTCATAGGTGGCGGTGAAGCTCTCCGTCGCGCCGTCGAGGGTTTGGCTAAGGGTGGAAGGGCGCCCGCGGTTATCATAGGTAAAGGACTGGCTATGGGTGCCACGGCTTGTGCTGCTCAGCTTGCCCTTGGCTTTGAACCCGACATCATAGGTCCAGCTGGAAGTGCCATCCGCCTCCACCCGCTGAGTGGGGCGGCCGAGCAGGTCATAGGTCATGGTGACCGTCTGGCTCTTCGCGTCTGTCTGGCTGACAAGCTCACCCAGCACGTTATAGCTATAGGTCCACACCCCCATATCTGGGTCATTGGTGCTGAGCTTATTGCCTGTCTTATCATAGCTGGTAGTGGAGACATTGCCCTCGGAGTCCGTGATGGAGGTGGTGTTGCCAAAGGCGTCATAGGTGTAGGTCGTCGTGCTGCCGAGATTATCGGTGACGCTGACAATCTCACCCCGGACATTCTTCACCGTGGTGGTGGTTTGCCCCAAGTCATTGGTAACGGTGGTGGTGAGCGCATCATAGGACGTGGTGGCCTCGCTGCCGTCGGGGAGCTCAACCCGGATGACGCGGCCGAGGTCATCAAGGGTGTAATCAGTCCAAGCGTCGCTATTGAGGCCCTGGTTCACATAATAGGGAAGGCTTTCTCGCGCGGTTTGGCCAAGATTATTATACTCCGTTTTGACACGGATAAGGGCGCCATCAAAGCCTTGGGTTTCTGAGGCCACCTCCCGGCCGTGGCTGTCGTTAAAGGTGCGGACGAAGGGGCCGTTGGGTTGGTTTTGGTCATCCTTCGGTATGGCGGTCACCACATAGGTGGCATGGGTCGGGCATGTGCCCGAATAAATGTCAAAGTTTGGGCCCGAAACGACGCCACTACAATATTCGTAAGCATAGTCGGTATAGGTGCCGTCGGCGCGGGTTTCACGGCTTGGGCGACCTAACTCGTCATAGGTCGAACTGGTGGTCAGGCCATTAGGACCCGTGGTGGAGGTGGCCACGCCGAATTTCGCATCATAGATAGAGCTTTCCGTATGCCCCAGGGCATTGGTGACACTGGTGGGGAATTGTCCTTTCGTCCCAAAGGTCACGCTTGAGGTGCGGGAGGTGATTTGCCGACTTGCGACAACACTCGCGCCATGGGCTGTGGTGACACTGGTGGAGTTGCCATAGTCATCATACCCATGGGTGGTGACCAGCTCAAACTGACTATCGCCAGGCTCCACCGTTTCCGTCTCAAGCAGGCCCGTCACCGGGTGATAGGTGAAAGAGGAGGTGCGGGTGATCACGTCATTCGCACTCGCCCCTATGGTCATCATGACAAAGAGGGTGATCATGGAGAGGCCTAACCAAAGCCGTTTTGTTATCTCAGATACTGATTGGGTGTAACAGGTCATGATATCCCCCCAGGGGTTTGATTAGGATCACGTAAGAAAAGCCCTGTCTCAACAGGTATGATCATCGAAAGAGAGATCGGGCTCATAATGGGCATGGTGGTGGGCTCTTCCGCTTCAGCTACATGAGAAGGAAGGTGATGATGGCGACATGGGCCCCAATATTGAAGTTTGGATTGGGGTTCGGCGGCGGCGGCGGCGGCGGCGGCGGCGGAGGATTACCGCCACCACTGCCACTCCCCGGATTGGCGTTCCCTGACACATCCGAGGTCACAGTTGCCGTCAGGAGACGGCCGATATGCCATTTCGCGATGTCATTATGATAAGTACTGACGGTGGTTTTCACCGCATTATCTGGGGTATAGACCTCAACCTTGGATACATTGCCAAAGGTGTCTGTATCACCATTCGTTAAAAAGGTTTCATACTCATATTCCGTGGTCACTCGTGGGAAGGAACTACCATTCAGGTCTGTAGAGTCGACGGTGGTTTTCCAGATATAAGGGAAGCGCCTTGTGCCCCCAAGATCAATAGAGGCAAAGCTATTGATCGTTTTATTCAGGGTGACAATATTCCCATCATTATTAGGATCAATCGTTTTTTGATCTTCCTCTAAGGACCCAATCCAAGGATAGCTTTGTTTAAAGGTCTGGGTCTGGATAATGCCTGTTTGGTCATCCTCCACAATAAACTGGCGGAAACCTAAAAACCCGCGACCTTGAGTGTCATATTTTCCGCCCACA
>JBCCMT010000126.1:0-5843 GCA_039026195.1 Pseudomonadota bacterium
TCAGTGGTCGTCTTATGATCGAGCAATATGCGCAAAAACTAGAGAAAGCAAATCAAGAGCTTGACCATTTTGCTTATATCGCCTCCCACGACTTGAGGGCGCCCTTGCGGGGAATGGACAATATGATTGAGTGGATTACAGAGGATCTGGGGGAGCGTGCGGATGAGAATATTCAGCATAAATTGTCTTTATTGGGCAATCGTGTCAGCCGGATGGATGCGTTGTTAACAGATATTCTGAGCTATTCGCGGGTTGGGAAAAGTGATGGCCCCCTTGAGACAATTGATTGTCAGCTTCTTCTAGAAGAGATCTGCAGCTGGATCGATACACCTGAAGATTTTTCTATTACTTTCAGCGATAATCTTCCAATCATCACATCCCATAAAACATTATTAGAGCAGATTTTTCTAAATCTTCTCAGTAATGCTGTGAAGCATCATGATCGTGATAAGGGGCGGGTATTTATCGGCTACAAATGTCTTGATCAATATCATCAGTTCACTATTCAAGATGATGGTCCTGGGATCTCTCAAAAATTTCAAGATCGCATTTTTGAGATGTTCCAAACCCTCAAGCCTCGTGATGAGGTGGAGGGCAGTGGGATTGGTCTATCTGTTGTGAAAAAATTAATTGAAGCCGTTAACGGAAAAATAACAGTTTCTTCAATTGACGGTAGGCGAGGTACGGAATTTTGTGTTATGCTCCCCATTATTGATAGTGATACAATAACACATGAGCAGGTAACCTATGAAGACCGAAAAGCAAGTTAACCTTTTACTTGTTGAAGATGATAGTGCCGATGTTATGGGGATTGAGCGGGCGTTAAAAAGCCTTAAAGTGTCAAACCCTTTGACAATTGCCAATGACGGGCTTGAAGCGCTGGATCATTTGCGGGGTGAAAATGGCAAAGAAAAGCTGCGGGCCCCTTACATTATCTTGCTAGATCTCAATATGCCGCGCATGAATGGTATCGAATTTTTACAAGAAATCCGAAAAGATGATGAGTTGAAGACAGCTGTTGTCTTTGTGTTGACTACCTCTTCAAGCGATGAAGATAAGGTGAAGGCGTATGAACAAAATATCGCCGGCTATATCGTCAAAAATGACCCCACAAAAAGCTTTATGGAAGCTGTCGGGCTCATCGATTACTACTGGTCCATTGTGGAATTGTTAGATCACTAGCAACCGTCGCATCATATTGTAAGATCCAAATCAACTCTTTGGAGAACGCCCATTAAGTCTTCTTGATCACTGGGGTCTGAAAGGCTACCGCCCACATTGATGCGATAGGCCACCTTGCAGTCGTCTAATTTTATCTCATGACGATGTCTTTCTGTTAGAGATGTCTTTAATAGACTTACATCCTGTACTGATTTGATATTCTCTAGGACGACAATAAACTCATCATCGGTAAGCCGGCTGATAATATCGCTTTCTCGGACGCTGCTTTTTAGAAATGTTGCCACATCGGCAATGACTTGATGGCCTGTCTCATGACCATAGCGGCTGTTGATTTCGTCTAATCCTTCAACTTTAATCACGAATACCCCCAAAAATAAGTCGTCGCGTTGAGCGCGCATGACGCTACGCCGCCAACGCGCGTAAAGATGTGACCGATTAGACAGGCCGGTCAAGCTGTCTTGGAAGGACTTCGTCTTGATATGAGATTCTTTATTTCGCCGTTCAATGGAAAACTCAATCACTCTTTGAAGGGACTGATTATCCAATTGTGACTTTGGCAAATAGTCATGGGCCCCCGCCCGGAGGGCGGCTGTGGCAAGCTCAATATTATCATTGCCCGTTAGGACAACCACCGGTACGTCTGGGTTCGACCGAATAACGCCTTTAATTGTATCTAACCCTTGGCTATCCACTACATTCATATCCGCAAGCACGACGTCATATTCCCGACGGCTTAAATAACGCACTGTCTCTTGCAATGAGGTGGTGGTGGTCACATCAAATTTTTTGCTGCAAAATTTTGTCAGTAATTCACAAATGACAGCTGAGTCAAAACTGTCATCCTCCAACACCAAGGCTTGGGGAAGTATGTTTTCCATGTTGGTGCGGGGTGTTTTTAATATATGTGCGGGTCGTTTTTCAGTGCGGATAGCAATTTGAGAGGCAACCATGGGCAGAACTCCAGAAAAAACTTGAAGCACAACCTTAACGAGAAAGTGTTAGGAAAAAGGAAACCTCGATGGGAATGCTTATCTCTCAGCCCAAATTTTTAAAAGCCAATCAAATCAATATTAAAGGTCAAGCTTCGGTTTAAATCGAAGTTGTCCCCTCTGGTGTTATCAAACCGATAGGTAAGGCTGAAGAGAGTGCAATCATCCCGGTATCGCAAAGATAAATTTTGGCTGGTGGTGGTGCCAGATTCAAGATTTTCGCGCCAGCTTGTCCCCAAAGACCACCGCTGATTAAATTGATAAGAAAGCGCCGTGGTCAGAAATTCATCTCGCCGCCCTAAGGCCTCTAATTCCTGGGTCTCTAAGCGAAGATAGGATAAATACGCACTTACAGGGCCAACGGTGCTCCGCAAGGTGCTTTCTGCACGGCGTAAAGTTCCGTCGCTATCATCAAAACGAAACCGATTATCCACAGCCAACGCATTCCCGATATTCACATCAAGGTTGCCCACAAAATCAGAGGTGGTCTCCCCCAATCCCGTATCAGGGTCAAAGGCGGTGGTTTCCTCATGGCGATATTGCTGACCAATCATTCCTGAGATGGTCACCCCATTGGTGTAAACGGCTGTCCCTGACAGGCCAATATTCATCCGTTGACCATCCTCCCACTGATCAAGACCGGTTCCCTTTGACCAATCAAAAAGTGTTCCTTCATCGAATTGAAAGAACTGACTGTCTTCGTTAAAGACATCGTCGGTGTAATCTTGGGTTGGGCTTGCGACCAATTGAACCCGCGGCTCAAGGATGTAGGTTGCGCTATTTGTCAGTTTGGCCAAGGGATAGGCCCACTCAACCCCGATGGTCGGTAAAAGCCGTGCGGTGGTGTATTCTTCTTGGCTTGCGTCACGGGGCAGAAGAAGACGGCAGGTTTCATAATCTCTATCGTTCACATTACACGCCTGAATGCCCTGATCAGCATCCGTATACCGATAGACATCCCCGCGGAGTTCGGCAAACCCCTTCAACCGGTGCCCCGTTTTGGTGGTATGCATCACATCATAGTTGAGGGCAGTTGAGGCGCGCATGGTATCAAGCCCGCGCGGCCGGTGAAGGACTAGGACGTCATTTTGCAACGTCATTTCCCCATCGACCCAAGGGGCGTCATAGCGCTTTTCATGACGAAAGCGGGGGAGGGCATCTGCCATAAAGTCATTATCCTCACGGGTCCGTAAGGATTGAAAAAATACTGTGGATATATCCGTGTAGCTATTTTCCCGGCGTCGTACGAAGGAGAGTTCACTTTCAAGACGGTCGGGCTGAAGAATATCGATCGCTTCGCGTAAATCGCCCTCAGGCTCGACATCATAGGCGCGTAGATATGATTTGTCAGAGACAATATCTACATCATATTCAGCTCGCCAATCATTATCGAGGTCTTTATACCCGGATGAGAAAAAATGCCACCGAAGAGAGTCGGGTGCCGTGTCCCCCGCAATATCGCTGTCGTTTGGATTGATAAACCCCGCTTGAAGTACGGCCCCAGCGTCATGCCGGTTCACCCGATACTCCCCCTTGATCAGGGTGCCCAGTTCTGTGAAAACCCGGGGGGAGAAGGTGATGTCTTGATAATCTGATATCGCCCAATAATAGGGTATTTGCGCCTCTACCCCCAAACGACTGGAGGCCGCTACACTGGGGATCAAAAAGCCAGATTTACGCTTTACCGAAGGGTCCGGAAATTGAAGATAGGGGGTGTAAACCACGGGCACGCCCAAAACCTCAACGGTGGCATCCCGAAAGCGGATGGTTTGGTCCTCTGTATCTTGGGTAATCTTACGCGCTTTGACTTGCCAGGTGGGCTGTTTTTTCTCACCACTGTCTTTGCATACGGAACAAGCGGTATAGGCCGCTTTGTTTAAGTCATTTTCACCGCTAGACCGCCTGACCGTGGTGGCACTCACCAAACGGCTATTTTGACTTAAAAGGGCTGTAAAATTACTCGCAACTCCATCTTTTAAATCCCCCGTCAGCTCCACATCGTCAGCAAAATAGACCTGCCCATTTTCATCGAAAATGGTCACATTGCCAGCGGCGGTGACAATATCGGTATTGGGGTTATAGGTGACGCGATCTGCTGACAGGTGCTGTGCCCCGAAAAAGGCTTTCACATTGCCTTCGGCCATGATGGCTGTGTTTTCCGTTTCGCGGTGAATATGATCGGCTGAAAAAAGGACGGTCTCTTCTTCGGCCCAATCACCAATATTTATATCCTGTAGGCCATGGGCAAAGGGGACGGTGGCCACGCTGCTCATCAACGCGATGGCGAATATCCCTCTTTCTAGCCTCATCCCCGATATATCGTCCTTATCTCAAATGTCCCGCGGGAACCTCGCGAATTTCCTTGCCTGATTGTTCTTTGAAAAAAAAGACCTAGCGGAAAGGTTAATATATTAATTTGTTTGACGCGTTTTCGAAGGTTGAACCGCATACACTTCGCCTGAAAACGCTTCAGTCATCACCAATTGCAGTTAACAAAAGGTGAGGGCGAACATGAAGAGTAAGGGGGGGGGAGACACTCTTGCCGTTGATATTCGGGGCTTAGCCATCTTCTCGATAAAGAAGCAGCGTGGTTGCAAATAATATGGCGAGAATGCCCGGTGCCCAAGCGGCTAAGGCCACAGGCACAATCTGGGCATCAGCAACAGCGCTCGAAAGCTCTGAAACCACAAAAAGGGTAAAGCCCGCAGCGATCCCAATACCCATGAGGCCAGCTGTGCCCCCTGATCGAGGGCTCATGCTTAAGGAAAAGGCGCACCCAATCAAGACCATGGCGGTCAGTTTGACGGGCATCGACCAGAGGTCCTGATAGCGGATTTCATATTTTACCGTGGAGATGCCCGCGCTGCTCATGATCCGCGTAAATTCAGGTAAACTCCACACCGAGAGAGAGGTGGGCTGGGCCACATCTTCTCTTAAAGCTTCAAGATTGATCTGCACAGGGATTTCTTGTCGTTCGATGGTCCCTTGATTTTCACCATGCAATGTCGTGCGCCGAGCATTCCTTAAATAGAAGACATCAGGGGTGACATCGGCGATATCAGCATCCCATCTTTCAATGAACACCCCTTCAACACTGCGTTGCCAGACCACCACCTTCGATAATGTCTTGTTATCTTGGTCATAGCTTTGAGCATGGATGGTGGAGGCGGTTTGACCATTATTCTGGCGCAGCCATATCCCATCCCTGAAGGGGGTAAGCATATTCGCTTCTTTGCCGCGCATTTCATTTTTAATATTCTGCGCTTGGCTCGCCATTTTTGTGGCTAATGGGTCGAGCCCCATGGTGATGAGAAAACCAATGCCAATGGCAAGAGCCACTGGGGCCGCCACAATCCGCCATACGGACAGTCCCGCACTGCGCATCACGGCAATTTCAGAGGTCTTTGCCATCTGACCAAAAGCCCAAAGGGTGCCAAACAAAAAGATAAAGGGGCTCAAGGTTAACATCAATTGGGGGGTACGGAAGAAAGTCATCAGGATGGCTTCTGTCATGCCCGCATTTTCCACCTTAGAAACCTCTCGCATGGCTTCGATCAGATCAATGGAGAGTACCAATAGCCAAATGATGATAAAGAGCCCCAAGACCCCCATCAGGGGGCGGCGAACCAAATACATAAAATATTTTTGAAAGCCAAACATGCCACAGATCGA
>JBCCMT010000127.1:0-5826 GCA_039026195.1 Pseudomonadota bacterium
CATCGATGCTGAAATCATTGAAGAAACATCTCACCCCGCCCAACCGGATAATAATGAGGCGGCGGCATCAGAGGAAATCTCAGCCACAGCTGCAGAGACAGATACAGGCCCAGATGGTGATGCTGATGCAGCGCCAGATGAGCAGGAAGAAAAAGAGGAGGGCGGTGGCCTTGCGGGGCCCTTTGCCATTGTTTTAGGGGCCTTGGCGATCATCGGGGGGGTGGTCTTTTTTGTGAACCGCGGCGGTGACGGCGAAGGGGATGTAACCTCCCCCCAAATGGCCATAAGCCGCGCAGAGGAAACCCCCTCTTCAGCGTCTTTGGTGACACCCATTCCAGCCCCAGACGCGAAGTCAGAAGCGGAGGCAGAACCCGACCCGCAATCGGGAAGTGACGATGCGGAAGATATAGACGCTGCGATTGAGACCGCCATTGAAACGGATCGAACCGCTTCTTCTGGTGAAGAGGGCATCAGCTCTGCCCCCAAAATGCAGATCTTATCTGCACCGGAAGATACAGAAACAAATGCGGGCGCATCAGAAGAGATGTTGACCGATGATGCTCCCCTTGCAGCAGCTGAGGGGGAAGATGAAACAAGCCCTGCCCCTGAACAGATTGAAGAGACCGCCGCATCCATCGACGATGGTGATCAAACCACAGAGGGTAAGAGCGCTCTTTTAACACGGGCGGAGGCAAGGGCTGAAGAAGCAAACTCATCAGATAATCTGCTAACAGATGAAGAGCAGGTCCAAAATATTATTGAAGAAGAGATCCCGGTTGCGGAGGAGACACCTCCCCCCACCGATGGGACAGAAACGGCGGCAATAGCGCCTGAAGAGACTGCCCCCCTTCGTGATGAGCCTACAAGTGATGAATCTGTGGATGACCTGACCACAGATCAAGAGGGGATCGCCCCCCCACAAGCCGCTGCTGAAGATCCCACAGATACTGAAGAACAAGAGGTCGCTTCCATTATGGAAAGCGATGCCTCAACCGACCTAGAAGGAACCGAGCCGGCCCCCGCCTTCAATGAGGAGGAAATCAACGCCCGGTTTAACAGCCTGAAAGATGATGTGCGGGCGGATGTTATTGCCGAAACAGAGCAAGTGATCCAAAACGCCCTTGAAGATACAGAGCAAGCCCTAGAGGCCACGGAGAGAGAGGTCGCCCAGCTACGCAGCGCGTTAGATGAACAACAGGCCGCTGCGAATGAAAAAATTACCCAGCTCTCACAAAGGGTAGAGACCCTTACCTCTGACGACTTGCCCCAAGCAAGGCAGAGCACATTTTTACTTGCCCTGGCAGACTTAAATGAGGGCCTTGAGTCAGGAACGCCTTTTATGCGTGAGCTGAATTTAGTTCGCAACATGGCCCCCAATACCCCTGCCCTAGATGGCCTTACGCGCCATGCGGAGGAAGGCCTACCCACCCAGGAGGCGCTTTATCGTCAATATCAAGAAACAGCGCGGAACGCCCTTTCAGGGGTTAAACGAGCGGAGGCCAATAGCCCTTTTGCCAAATTTATGGCGAACATCACGGGCCTCTTCACAGTTCGGAAGGTGGGAGAAGTGGCAGGGGATACCCCCTCTGCGATTATTTCACGGGCGGAGGTCAGACTGGAAGATAATGATCTGAAGGGCGCCGTGGACGAATTAAATGCCCTTGAGGGCGCCGCCCAAGAGGCCTTTGCCCCATGGGTCCAAAATGCACAAGCCAAAGCGGATAGTCGGCAAGCCCTTAAAATGGTTGAAAAAGCGGTTCTGACCCCTTCTCCCTAAAGAGGGGGAACCGCTTTTGACCCGTTTGAAACTGATCAACACTATATTGAGAAACCCATGATTCGTATTTTGTTTTTTTTGATCTTTGTGGTTTTGGCCGCCACCTTGCTCACATGGCTTGCTGGTCTAACGGGGCTCACCGTAATGCGGGTTGGAGATCTGTCCATTTCAGCGCCCTCCTCCGCGTTTTTAGGGGTGGCTCTATTCGCTATTTTTGCGATTATCATCACAACACTGATCTCATCTGGGCTCGTCCGTTTACCCAATAAATTACGGCGCAAGCGGGAAGAACGTCGGCGGGTGAAGGGCATGACCGCCCTGACCCGGGGCCTTGAGGCCGTGGCGGCGGGCGATGCGGGGGATGCACAGCGTCATGCCCGCATGGCCACAAAACAGCTTGATGAGCCTGGGATCACCCGTCTGTTAACGGCGCAAGCGGCACAATTGGCCGGCGATGACGAAACCGCGCAGGCAAGTTTTGCCGCCATGCTAGAAGCGCCGGAGACGGAATTTTTAGGCTTACGGGGGCTTTATCTTCAAGCTCTGACCGCGGGCGATCAAAAAGAGGCGCTGGGCTATGCCGAACGTGCCTTCCAGCTTCGCCCCAGTGCGGGGTGGGCATATCAATCGGTCTATGGACTTCATTTAGACCGGGCCGCCTGGGGGGATGCTATTGAAGTCTTACGGTTAGCCAAAAAGCACGACCATGAGGAGGGGCAGCGCCTTCACCGGAAAGAGGCAGCACTTCTCACCGCCCAGGCCTATGCGGCTGAAAATGCTGAAGATATAGAAACAGCCCTAAAAGATGCAGAGGCGGCGTTAAAGTTAAGCCCCGGTTTTGCCCCCGCTGCGGTTCTGGCGGCCCGGTTAGAGGGCGCCGCCGGGAAAAGATCAAAGGCCGGACGATTGCTTGATGACGCTTGGGCCATCTCCCCCCACCCCGCCATCGCCAAGACCATGGCTGATCTTTACAAGGATGAAAAGCTTGAGAAGCGTACCGCACGTCTTAAACGTCTAGCGGATAAAGCCCCTGATGCCGATGAAAGTATTTTGCTGAAGGCTGAACAAGATATCGCGTTGGGCGCCTTTGAGGAGGCAAAAACAGCCCTTGAGCCCCTATTGACTAGAACGCCAAGGGCTCGAACCTTTGCCGCCATGGCCGATGCCATGGAAGGGCTATATGGTCTTGATGCGGCTCAACTATGGCTTGATCGGGCGGCGGCAGCGCCCCTTGACCCTGTCCCCGGTGCAGAAGGGATCTTTAACATCACCACCGATGGGTGGCACCGTCTTATCCGTGAATTTGGGGAGCATGGCCGGATGGCACCGCCCCCCTTAGAAGAGCTCCGTACCCAGATGAGCCAAGCGGAAATCAAGCTACTCACCGCGCCGCCCCCGGAACCAGAGCCAGAGCCTGTGCCAATTGAGGATCTTGACGACGTAGAGAGCGCTGAACCAATTGAAGAGGAAAAACCCCTCAAAGAAGAAGAGACCGTCGCAACAGATACGACATCTCAAGACGTCTTAGAGGATGATGAGGTAAAAGCCTCTGATTATGAGGAGGCCACACCGCCAGACGAGGAAGAAGCAAAACCAAAAATTCAATCTGAAAAAGATATGGCGTCTTTACGGCAAGGGGGACTTTAAAAGCCCTCTTAAAAACAAAGCTTATATCCAAGATGAATATAAGCTTTGCGTCTTTGATAATGAATCCCGTCCTTGACGTTCACATCGTCCGTAATGAACGGGCAATGGGTTAGGCCACCGCCTCTTTCACCCATTTTTCGATATTGGTTTTCGTATCCGCCCCCACTTTACGGGCGATTTCTTCAC
This sequence comes from Pseudomonadota bacterium, assembly GCA_039026195.1. GTDB lineage: Bacteria > Pseudomonadota > Alphaproteobacteria > Caulobacterales > Parvularculaceae > Parvularcula. The sequence continues at coordinate 3,611 of JBCCMT010000127.1, forward strand.
CATCTTTGTAAATCACCATGGTAGGCACACCGCGCACCCCATGTTGCATGGGCGTTTCTGGATTTTCATCAATATCCATTTTCGCCACCGTCACTTGACCGCTCATTTCACTGGCGATTTCATCAAGGGCCGGGGCAATTTGACGGCACGGTCCGCACCATGTTGCCCAAAAATCCACAAGCACAGGGCCATCACTGCCCAAAACATCTTCGTTAAAATTACTATCTGATACGCTTTTCGTGGCCATGTGACTGGTCCTTTCCGCTGAGTAGGCATGTTATTTAAGTTATCGCGAAAGGATCGCAAGCCTTTCGCTTCCCATGGTTTCTGAACAGCGATGTAGCCCTTCTATGGCCTGCTATAAATAGGCATTAATCGAGGGGCATAGGTCCACAAGACCGCCCCCTCCACCGGTCGATCAGGATATCGCTGCGCCAATAAAGCCGAATAAATCGACATTTGCGTGCGGATGCCGGCGGGCAGATCCGCGATATCTTGTGGCGGAGGGCGATGGGTTTTGAAGTCAATGAACAAAACCTTATCTGGCTGCACCAACAGCCGGTCGATCTGACCGCTATATCGCTGACCATCGACCACACCTTGGATGGCCACCTCAGCGCGGGCGTCTTTCATGAAGAGCTGATGGAAAAGGGGGTCACCCAGCACAGCCATAACCTCTTTTGTCCATTCTTCATGATAGATATGCGAGACTTGGGGCGCGTGCCGAGCGAAAAGCCGACGGGCAAGGTCAGCCCGGCGATCAGGCGGCGCTTCGGGGAGATATTGAAGGGCCATATGTAAAAGCTGCCCCCGTGCCCTTGGGTCAAGCTCTCCGTCCGCTGCACACCGGGGGGGCATAACAGGGCCCTGGTCGGATAGCTCCTCCCCCGCCCCTTCCGTAGACGGAAAGGCGATCACCGACGATGTTTCTGGCGGCACATCCTTCTGCAGCCAGGTCGGTGCGTCCGGAACAGACGATGTCTTTTGGCTTACCTCTTGTGGCTTCTCGCCCTTTTTCTCCCCCCGCTCAATACGGAATAGGGGGGTGTCTTCGGCCCATGGTACTATAACTTCTTCCCCTTCCCCCATACGTGCAAAAGCTTGAACGGCGAGGGTGTGCCAAGAGCTGAACCGGGGGTCCTCTGACGCGGCGGTTTTTTTTGGGGCAATCCCGCAAAAATAAAGCCTTTCTTCAGCGCGGGTGGCCGCCACGTAGAGCTTTCGTCTGTATTCTTCCATTTGTTTTTGAAAGGCTAAGTCTCGCGCTATTTTAACGGGCCCTGCATCCTTTTGTTTGCCGCCAGGGGCGTAAGCCAGAAAACCATTCAGCGCCTCACCTTGTTCACAGAGGGGGAAAAGAATATCGCCGACCCCTTGCTGAAAATACTGACAATCCGCAAGGAAAACCACGGGGGCCTCTAGCCCCTTTGCCCCATGGACCGTCATGACACGAACCATATCGATTTCACTATCCCCTTCCTTTTTGATATCGGGGTTCATCTCCTCAAGATGCGCAAGAAAGAGGTCGAGATGGCGGGGGTGTTTTAACTCAAAAGCCAAGGCCTCGTTCAGGATTTCATTGATCGCTTCGTCCGACCCCTGTCCTAACCGCTGACGAAACCGGTACCGGCCATTGGGGTGGCCTTGCTCTAAGAGCAGAGATAAAAAGGCGAAGGGGCCTTTTTGGGCGCCTGCAACAAAGGCTCTGTCCATCTCATCCCGCGCGGTTGCGCATTTAGAGCTAAGATCGCCTGTTTTCTCCGCCGCCGCCCGTAATTGTGACCAAAGGCTACGCCCCCCCCTGTCATAAGCCAACGCATAAAGGTCATCCTCCGTAAACTGCCAAAGGGGGGACTTGAGCGCCTCTGCCAAACTCAAATCATCTTGACGGTTTGAAGCCAATCGTAAGAGGGCCATAAAGTCTTTCACCGCCACATCATTTTTCAAGGACACACGATCTGAGCCCGCGGTGGGGATACCCCGTAAAGATAAGGTACGGATGATTTCATGGAATTGTGCACCGCGACGCTGGCAGAGGATCATCACATCCTTAGGCCGATAGGGGGCACCATTGCCATTCGTAACATTTGCCGCCAGTAGCCGTTCAATCTCATCACATATAAGATGGGCAAGGCGCCTTGTCGGATCGTCCGGACTTGGTGTATCCACCGGCAAATCCCAAGGATTGCATTGCTCTATGGGCAAATGGGGGACCA
>JBCCMT010000128.1:0-5812 GCA_039026195.1 Pseudomonadota bacterium
GGTCAGCGGTGTCGGCGCTCATCAACAATTTGAACGAACCTCTCTCTGGGATGAACACCGCCTTTTCCTCCTCCCTTTTTGGCCTGGGCGGCAGTTTGGTGCTCGGCTTTCTCGATATCCAAGCGGGCCAAGCGCAAAACCGGTTTTACTCTGATCTTGAAGATTGGATCTCTGGCATATCCGATAACTCAACGGTCCTTGGCAAAGGCGGCACGACCGCTAGCCTTGAGGCAGATGACCTTGGGGATGCTATGGCGACCCTACACGCCGCGATTAAAGAGCTTAACGCCAGCCAAGATCAGGCGGCCATGGGGGTTCGTCAAGAAATCCGCAATTTAGGACATGTGTTGCTAGAGGGGGAAAATCCCCCCCTGCAGAAAAGATAGGCCCCGCCCATGGCGCGCCGTCGTTCCGCCCCTGCCCAAGCCAATATATGGCCTGGTTTTGTGGATGGCTTGGCCACCCTTCTCCTTGTGCTGATGTTTGTGCTCTCCATTTTTGTGGTGGCGCAATTCTATCTTGGGGAAGAGCTTAACGCTAAAGATCAGCTTTTATCCGAGCAAGATGACGCCATTACCCAATTGCAACAACAACTCGCGCAATTGGCTGCAGACTTAAGTTTAGCTAAGGCAGAAAGCGCAAAGCTCCAAACGGACAATGCATCTCTCATAGCGCAGCTTGATATTCTGCAAGATACAATTACGGAAAAAGATAATCAGCTCGCAGCCCTTGGCACCGCTGTTGCCGCGTCCGCAGAGGAACTTGCCGTGGAAAAGGCGTTGAGTGAAGAGCAAAAGGCGGAGATTGCGACCCTAAATGCGCAATTGGCCGCCCTGCGCCGCCAATTGGCCAGTTTGCAGGAGGCGCTAGAGGCCGCAGAGGCAAAAGATAAAGAGCAACAAACCCAGATTGAAAATCTTTCCCAGCGGCTGAACGCTGCCCTTGCCCGAAAAGTGCAAGAGCTAGCCGAGGTCCGCTCTCGCTTTTTCGAAGCCTTGCGCGACGCGTTAGGGGATAGGGATGATATTCGCGTGGTGGGGGACCGTTTTGTTTTTGATAGCGATATCTTATTCGGGTCTTGCTCCGCCACCATTAGCCTCGCCGGGAAAGCGGAGCTTGGGAAGCTGGCCACCGTGTTATTAGACATTCGCGGGCAAATCCCCACCGATGTGGCGTGGGTGTTGCGGGTTGATGGACATGCGGATCAAACGCCCCTTGGCCCCTCCTGCCGTCAGCAATTTGAAAGCAATTGGCATTTGTCGGCGGCCCGGGCTATTTCTGTGGTGCGCTTTTTAGACGAACGCGGGGTGCCCGCCAATCGGCTTGTCGCCGCGGGGTTTGGGGAATATCAGCCCCTGGTCTCTGGACGGAGTATTGCTGCCCTCGCTCAAAACCGGCGGATCGAGTTTAAACTGACCGAGAGATAATTCGCTGTCGGTCTTGTCGCTAACGCGCCAAACCGAGATGACAGACATCATCAAGCCTCTTTAAATTGCTTGCCGGTTTCATCAAGCTCAAACCGGTACACCTCGCCGCAGAAATCGCATGAGGCTTCGATCGCTCCATCGATGATCATGTCTTCAATATCCTCGCGGCTATATTGCGCCAGTACAGAGGCCACCTTCTCCCGACTGCAGCTACAGTAAAAATGAATAGGGGTGGGGTCAAAAACCCGCACCCCATCTTCATGGTAAAGACGGTAGAGAAGGGTTTCAGGGCTTAAGGTGGGATCAAGAAGTTCATCCGCCTTCACCGTTTCTAACAGGATCGCCGCGCGGTTCCACACCTCTTGATCATCTTCCGCCAAGAGCGCGGCCTCCCCCCGCTCGCGGGAGCCCCCTTCACCGGGGACAAATTGCACCATAATGCCGCCGGCCCGCCACACTTCTCCGCCCTCTGGCGTAGTGACTTTACCGACCGCCAATTCAATCGCGGTGGGGATTTGTTCTGACTGGGAGAAATAATTGACGGTGGCCCGCGCCAATGTGGGCCCCTCAAGCGGCGTGACCCCTTGATACCTCTCCATGTCCGCCCCCTGATCAATGGTCATGACCATATACCCTTTCTGGAGGAGATAATGCAGCTCTGGCCCTTGGGCTTTGCCCGCCCGTTCAATTTGCTCCTTTGGCAAACTTGCTGTGGCCCGCACAGCCCCCCCTGCGGTATAGTCTGCGACAATCATCGATAGGGGCCCGTCCCCTTGGGCTTGTAAGATCAGCTTGCCCTCAAATTTTAACGCCTGGCCCAACATGGCCACCAGGGCTGTCGCTTCGCCAAGCAAGGATTTGACGGGGTCAGGAAAACTGTGCCGCGTTAAAATCTCATCCACAGAGGCACTGAGCCGGACGATACGCCCCCGCACAGCGGCCTCCCCCACTTGAAAGGGAATAACGACATCATCCGTTGGTAATGGGGGGGTAGTTTGCGACATAAAGGTCTTACGCTTTCAATTTATACCCGCGACGGAAAAGAATATACGTCGCCGTAACAAATATAAGGGTGAGCATAAGGGAGAAAAGAACCCCCTGCCAAAGGGGCGCATCGGACACCCCGATGAAACCTGCCCTAAACCCATCAATCATATAGAAAAGGGGGTTAAACGCACTGACCCCCGCCACCCACTCTGGCAGCCCTTCTTTATTCACCGAATAAAAAGTACCGGACAAGAAGGTGAGCGGCGTGATGATAAAATTTGAGATTAAGGCAAGCTGATCAAATTTCTCCGCCCACATGCCAGCGATACTACCAATCGCCCCTAAAAAGAGGGAGGCGATGACCGAATAATAAAGGATTGCCAAGGGGTTCAAAAAGGTCATGGGCGTGCCCGCCACCTCCATAAACACGATGATCGTCAGTGCGGACACCCCGCCCACAAGCAACCCCCGCGTCGCGGCCCCTGCGATAAATGCAATGGTTAGTTCTGCCGCAGAAAGGGGGGGCATCAAAAAATCCACCACAGACCCTTGGACTTTCGCTACAATCAAAGAGGAGGACGAATTTTGAAAGGCATTGTTCAAAATCGACATCATGATAAGGCCCGGCGGTAAAAACGCGGCATAGGGAATGGTCTGCCCCTCCATCACAGGGTCGCGATCTCCCCCAGAAAAGGCCACTAAAAATACGGTCAAATAGAGCAATGTCGTTACAATAGGGGCGCCTAAGGTTTGGGACCAAACCTTCAAAAACCGCTTCACCTCTTTTTTATAAAGGGTCCAAAGGCCAATCCAATTCACATGACCAAATCGGCGGTCACCGAACCCTTCACGGGCGGGGGCCGAGGGGGAGAGGGAGGGGTTCATTATATTTCCTTTTGTCGGCAGGTCAGAATATCTTTCATTGCCCATGGTTAGAGACCGCCCTGGGCCGAACCGCAACACCCGCTTAAGAAAAGCTTACTTTTTGGGGAAAACGCGGGCTTTGTGGATAAAAACCACAACCACAATATATATTCCTTGAAAAGTCCGTCTTGCAGCATCTTGTGCGTTTTCGTTTTCGGGTCCACCATATCTTGCGTATATGAAACTGCACCCCCGATATATAGGGCCTTGAGAGAGGCTGAAGGGGGAAAGACCCGCGGAAGGACGTAAAATGGCTTGGACAGATGACCGTGTAGAACAACTCAAAGAATTATGGAGCGAAGGGCTTTCAGCAAGCCAAATCGCCAACAAAATGGGGGGGGTGACCCGCAATGCCGTGATTGGAAAGGTTCATCGTCTGGGCCTTGCGGGGCGCGCCACGCCCGCTGCACCAAAACCAAAGGCGATCTCCAACCCTGTTTCGGAGGCCCCCTCCTCTTCGCCCTCCCTTTCCTTTGAATCGCTTTATTTAGACGAAGATAGACCCACGGTTTCCACCATTGGCAATAATCAATGCAAATGGCCCATTGGCGACCCGGCCAGCGAAGAGTTTCATTTTTGTGGGCAGCCCACCTCAGGGGGCAAACCCTATTGTGCCTATCACAGCCAGTTGGCCTTCCAACCCTCCACAAGCCGTCGGGAGACAGCCAAGCCCAAACAATTGGTGATTACCGCGCCCAAAAAGGCGGCACAATAAATTTACACATCTTGCGCTGAGCTTATAGCGTTTTCGTAAAACTTATTATTGATATACTTCTATATAGATTATCAGGTTATAAATTCGTTTTTCCCAAAGGTGAATTTATAACCTGATTTCTATCCGCATCTTGCGGATATATGTTTTACGATTTTTAGGAGGCTTCTAGATGTTGAGATTTAAATCATTGGTATCAGGACTAGCTTTTTCGTTAAGCTTCGGCCTCATTTCCTGTCAAGCCGCCTCCCCCTCTGAGATTTGCCAAGATTTATCTACCCAATTAACGGCCCTGCATGAGGACGGAAAATTCGACGGCCTCGCTGTTCTGGCAAAGGAAGACAAGATTATCTGTACCATTGCCCAAGGCAATGCCCTCATGTTTGAAGCTGTTCCCTTCACGGAAGAAACCCGGTTTCGGATTGCTTCCATTACAAAACAATTTACCGTCGCCACCATCCTAAAGCTTTGGGAAGAGGGGAAAATTGACATTGATGCCAATGTTGCCACCTATATGCCCCAATTTATGGGCAAACCTGCGGAAAATGTTACCATTCGTCAGCTGATGGAGCATAGTTCTGGCATTCTCCCCAATATTGAGTTCCTTCGCCGAAGTGATGTGAGAGAAAACCCCATCGAGCTCGCAGAAGATTTTTGGGACGCTCCCCTTGAGTTTGAACCTGGCAGCCAGTTTGACTATAGTAACTCCGCCTACCAACTCCTCGGTCTCCTTATCGAAGAGGTGACAGGACTGGATTATGGGACAGCCCTTCAAACCTATCTGTTCACCCCACTGGGCCTTGAAAATACAGGCACCGTTTCACGGGGTGAAATTGTCGAAGGGCTCGCCTTGGGCTATGAATTCAAAGAGGATGGCTATGATGTTGTCGATCCTTACGCTGAGGACACAGGCCCTTATGCCGCGGGGATGATGTATTCCACGGTGGGCGATGTGGTACAATGGAACCACGCCTTATATAGCGGAGAGGTTTTTAAAAATGACAGCACCCTTGGCGAGATGACACAACAGCGCCTAGAAACAGAAGATGCACCAGGTGTATTCTCTGCCTACGGTCTTTTTAGAGGTAACGTGACAGACCGTAACATACCCACCATTTATCACGATGGTGGGTTTGGGGCCTTCAGCGCTACAAATCGATATTTCGAAAATAGTGATGTGAGCATGATTTTTTTCGATAACGCGAGTGCAGATGAAGACACTTTTTCAACCCTTGAGCAAGCGCTGATCGATGCGGCAGCACAGCTTTAGGATGCGGTAATTCGCTAAAGAACAATTTCATTAAGTTTTAAAGATATCGGCTTAATGAAAATCTATGAGTAATTATCCTATCCCCTTTGATGAAACCCGTCGTCAGCGGGTGCTTGATGAAACAGGCGTTTTGGATGAAGATGCGTGGGCAGAGCTTGATGAATTAACACAAAGCGCGGCGAAACACTGGAATGTGCCTATTTCGGTTGTTTCTCTCGTTGACCGTGATCGGCAATTTTTTAAATCTTGCGTAGGATTAGATGCTTCTGAAACTGGGCGGGATGTGGCGTTTTGTGCATATACCATTATGGGGGAACATGCCTTTGTAACCCTTGATGCGCGGGAAGACAAACGGTTCAAAGACAACCCTTTGGTCACAGGCGCACCCCATATTCGATTTTACGCCGGGGCCCCCATTGTTGTCGAAAATGTTGTTTTCGGATCTTTTTGCGTGATTGATTCTGAACCGCGGGCGCATTTTTCGACAGAAGA
>JBCCMT010000129.1:0-5762 GCA_039026195.1 Pseudomonadota bacterium
ACGAGGTTATGGAAAACATGAACCTCTTGCGCGAGCGGGGTCACCGCATCTCGCAAGACGACGGATTTATCAATCGGCACGTCTTCTTGGACGGGGGCTGCTTCCTGTGCGGCGGCAAAACTTATCATCAAAGAAGGGGCAAGAGCGGCTAGGCCTGCAAATTTCATGAGTCTCATATATAAAGCGCTTTACGGCTATGGTTATTTAAAAAGGCTTATGCGCCGGAATTTCTTTTGCATCAACTACGATCATCGTCGCAAGACCAAGTTTCTGTACAATTTTTTTGTCGCGGCCTTCTTTTTTGCCCATCGGCTTTTTGCCCCCTCTATGCCCCGGCCCCTAAACCGCCTACATGACATCTTATGACATCTCTTTTCTTCGATCGCACTGACCTTGACCCCGCTCGCACCCAATCCATCGTCGACGATGCCTTGAAGGACAGCGATGATGGGGAGCTGTTTTTAGAATATTCTCAATCCGAGGCCTTTGTCTTTGATGATGGGCGTTTGAAAACAGCCAGTTACGATGTGAGCCAAGGCTTTGGGTTGCGCGCTGTTTTTGGGGAGACCACTGCCTACGCCCATGCGTCAGAGCTCTCAGAAGAAGCGCTGAAGCGGGCCGCGTCTTCGGTTCAAGCGGTAAAAACAGGCCAAGGGGGCACCCAAACAGATGGCCCCTCTCGGACCAATGCCTCCCTTTACACCGATGACAATCCTTTGGATGCCGTCCCTTTTGAGACAAAAACAGCCCTCTTGCAGGAGATCAATGAATATGCCCGCGGGCTTGACCCCCGGGTGCGGCAGGTTTCCGCCTCCCTCTCAGGGGACTGGGTGGTGGTCGAGATTATGCGCCCAGGCGGCCTGATTGTCCGAGATATCCGCCCTTTGGTGCGGCTCAATGTCTCTGTCACCGCTGGCGAAGGGGACCGCCAAGAATCAGGGTCTTCAGGGGCCGGGGGCCGCGAAACCTATAGCCGCGTGATCCAGCCTGATTTTTGGAAAGGCCAAGTGAATGAGGCCTTGCGCATGGCCCTGGTCAATTTAGAGGCCGTTCCTGCCCCCGCCGGAGAGATGGAAGTTATCCTCGGCTCTGGCTGGACGGGTGTTTTGCTGCATGAGGCGGTGGGCCATGGGCTGGAAGGGGACTTTAACCGCAAAGGCACCTCTGCGTTTGCAGGCCTCTTAGGCGAAAAAGTGGCCGCTGACGGCGTGACTGTCATTGACGACGGCACGATTGAAGGGCGCCGCGGCTCCCTCACGGTGGATGATGAAGGGACCCCCACCTCTCGCACGGTGCTGATCGAAGACGGCATTTTAAAGGGGTATATGCAAGACCGCCTCAACGCCCGGCTGATGGGGGTGGCAGCCACCGGCAATGGTCGGCGGGAAAGTTTTGAGCACGCGCCCCTGCCCCGCATGACCAATACCTTCATGCTGGGCGGTCAACATTCTCAAGACGAACTGATCGAAAGCGTGAAAGACGGTATTTTCGCGGTGAATTTCTCCGGCGGCCAGGTGGACATCACCTCTGGCAAATTTGTCTTTAACTGTACGGAGGCATACCGGATTGAAGGGGGCAAATTGGGCGCGCCCCTTAAAAATGTGGCCCTTGTGGGCGATGGCCCCACGGTGATGACGCGGGTGTCCATGATTGGCAATGACTTTGCCCTCGACCCCGGGATTGGCGTCTGCGGTAAGGCTGGGCAAGGCGTCCCCGTAGGTGTTGGCCAACCAAGCTTGAAAATTGATCAGCTCACGGTGGGCGGGGCCGGGTAAGTTACCGTCCCCCTCACTCTTTTGCTGAAAATGTCAGCAGACGTTTTACCTATAGGGCGCGTCGAGCTCTAGATTTTTCGCAATCTGCCGCTCCCACCGGTCACCATTAGCGATCAAGCGGTCCTTATCATAGAACAGCTCTTCCCGGGTTTCGGTGGCAAATTCGAGGTTAGGCCCTTCAACAATCGCATCCACCGGGCACGCCTCTTGGCAATAGCCGCAATAGATGCATTTGGTCATGTCGATATCATAGCGGGTGGTCCGGCGGGAGCCATCTTCCCGCTCTTCCGCCTCGATGGTGATGGCTTGGGCAGGACAAATGGCTTCGCATAGTTTGCACGCGATGCAGCGCTCTTCCCCATTAGGATACCGGCGCAGGGCATGTTCCCCGCGAAAGCGCGGGGAGACCGGCCCCCGCTCAAAGGGATAATTCACCGTGGCCTTGGGCCGAAAATAATATTTCAGGCCGAGGAAAAAGGCGGACACAAAATCGGTGAGCGCCGCGCCTTTCAAAGCTTGAGCAATACGAGCCATAATCGTCTATCCTCTCCACGCTTGGAACATGTCACGGACCGGCTCCACATAGAGCATCAGCCCCGCGAGAATTAAAAGATATGCCACTGATGTGGGCAAGAAAATCTTCCAGCCAATGCGCATGAGCTGATCGTAACGATAGCGCGGCACAATGGCCTTCACCATGGCGAACATAAAGAACATGAAGACCACCTTGGCCGCGAACCAGAAGGGGCCGAGGAAGCTTAAAAATTCACCGAAGGGAGAGTGCCATCCGCCCAGGAACAAAATGACGGTCATGGCGCACATCAATACAATGTTGAGATATTCCCCGATCATGAACAATAAATAAGGCGTAGAGGAATACTCCACTTGATAGCCCGCCACCAATTCGGACTCCGCTTCCGGCAGGTCAAAGGGCGGCCGGTTGGTCTCCGCGAGGGCAGAGATAAAGAACATCACAAAGAGGGGGAAGAGCGGAATGAAATGCCAGTTCAAGATGCCCAAGCCCCGGTCTTGGCTATTCACAATATCCGTCAAATTCATCGACCCGACAAGCAATAGGACGGAGATAATGATGAACCCTAAAGAAACCTCATAGGACACCATCTGCGCCGCCGATCGTAACGACCCCAGGAAAGGATATTTTGTGTTGGAGGCCCACCCCCCCATGATAATGCCGTAGACCCCGAGGGAAGAAATCGCAAAAAGATAGAGGATACCCACATTAATATCCGCCACCACCAAGCCATCCCCCACGGGCACCACCGCCCAAGAGATAAAGGCCAAGAGGAAGGTGATAAAGGGCGCGATAATGAAAACGGTTTTGTCCGCCCCCGCCGGGATGACGATCTCTTTCAACACGAATTTGAAAAAGTCCGCAAAGGATTGCAGCAAGCCAAAGGCGCCCACCACATTGGGGCCCTTTCGCATTTGCACCGCCGCCCAAACCTTCCGGTCAAAGAGCAACAAAAAGGCAAGGGAGACGAGGAGGACGACCATCAACCCTAAGGTCTGTAAGGTGGTCACCAATAAGGCCAGCAAGGGTTCGTCCCAATTGCGGGTGACAAAAAAATCTAAATTCATCGGGCGACCCTTACATTCTTATGTGTCGTCATCTTACGCCGCAGCCAATCTTTTGGTTTCATTTTGCTGGCTCTCGACGCAAGACTGCATCGTGTCACTGGCCCGCGCGATGGGATTGGTGAGATAATAATTTTCAATGGCTTGGCCAAAGGCTTGGTCGGACACCGCCCCTGCCCCTTCATATAAATCCGCCGCAGGCGCAGGCGCCATGGAGACCTTATTGAGGGAGGCAAAAACCTCATTCTCTTCGATCATCGCTTGGCGCAGGCTGAAGAGATCATCATAAGGGAGCGGCTTACCCATCACCCCAGAGAGAGCCCGGAGGATAGCCCAATCTTCCCGGGCCTCGCCAAAGGGGAAGTAAGACCGCTGGGTCATCTGCACCCGGCCTTCGGTATTCACATAAAGCCCTGACTGCTCCGTATAAGCGGCACTAGGGAAGATCACATCGGCGGCCTTCGCGCCAGCATCCCCATGGTGGCCTTGGTAAATCATGAAGACCTTGCCGAGCTTGGTCATATCACATTCATCGGCACCGAGGTTATACACCACCTCAATACCGCCATTGTCACTGGCCTCTAGGATGCCGTTAAAGTCTTTACCGCCTTCGCCGGGTAAGAAGTCAAGGTCCAAGGCCCCCACCCGCGCCGCGGCAGTGTGAAGAATATTCAGGCCGTTCCAATCTTCCCGCAGGGCGCCGATTTTATCAGCGAGGCGCAGAACCTCTGCCATCACCGCATCGGCATCGGGCCGGGTGAAGACATCACTCCCCACAATGATCATTCGCTTGGCTTCGCTATCGCCCGTAAAGGCATCGGCCATTTGGGCAATTGCCTCAGGGCTGACCCCGGCATGGTGATAATCATAGGTGAGGTCGGCCGCTTCCCCCACAAGACCGATTTTCAGATCCATATGGTCGAGGAAACGTCGCCGGATCCGCGCATTGAGCAGCGGTGCTTCGGTCCGGGGGTTGGTCCCGATAAGAAGGATGGCGTCCGCCTCATCAATCCCGGCAATGGTGGAACCGAAAGTATAGGCGCTCCGCGGGGCCCGCTCCCCATTCGGCAGCACCCCGATATTGCCGCCGTCTTGGCGACAATCGCGGTGGGGCGTGCCGATCTGGTCTGTAAGATCTTTTAAGGCTTTCACCGCTTCGGCGGGCACCAGATCCCCCACAATTGCCGCCACCTTTTCAGGGGCGGTTTGAAAGAGTTTGGCCTGCACAACGCCAAAGGCTTCCTCCCAAGAGGCCGGGCGCAGCTTGCCCGCTTCCCGGATAAAGGGCTGGTCGAGGCGACGTTTTTTGAGGCCATCCCAAATAAAGCGGGATTTATCGGCCAGCCATTCCTCATTTACTCCGTCATTGATGCGGGGGAGAATCCGCAAGACATCACGGCCCCGGGCATCCACCCGGATATTCGCGCCCACCGCATCCATCACATCAATGGTTTCGGTCTTCCGCAGCTCCCACGGCCGGGCAGTGAAGGCGTAAGGCTTAGAGGTGAGCGCGCCCACGGGGCAGACATCAATCAAATTCCCGGACAGCTCACTGCCCACGGCTTTTTCAAGATAGGTGGTGATTTGCGCATCTTCCCCGCGATTGACGAGGCCCAAATCATTCACCCCCGCCACTTCGGTGGCAAAGCGGACGCAGCGAGTACATTGAATGCAGCGGGTCATCACCGTTTTGATCAACGGCCCCATATGCTTTTCAGTCACTGCCCGTTTGTTTAGTTCAAAGCGAGAGCCGCCGCGGCCATAGGCCATGGCCTGGTCCTGCAAATCACACTCCCCCCCCTGGTCACAAATAGGGCAGTCCAGCGGGTGGTTGATGAGGAGGAATTCCATCACCCCTTCCCGGGCCTTTTTCACCATGGGGGTGTTGGTGAAGAGCTCCGGCGGTTCGCCATCAGGGCCGGGGCGGAGGTCCTTCACATTTTGCGCACAAGACGCAACGGGCTTTGGCGGCCCGCCTTTCACCTCAATCAGGCACATGCGGCAGTTGCCCGCAATCGACAGTCGCTCATGATAGCAAAAGCGCGGGATCTCCTCCCCCGCCTCTTCGCAGGCTTGGAGCAATGTCAAATTTGGGTCGACGTCAATTTCTTCGCCATTGACTTTGATGGTGCGGGTGTCGGCCATAAAAACCTTAGATCGTAAGTGCGAAATCAATGCCGCGAGCAGCATTCTGAAAATTACACCGTCTCTACCGGATTTATGACAAAACGCTAGGGGAATAGGGATAAAAAGTAGGCCCCCGCGGCCATATTGCACGTGGTTTTCACGCTCTTAAGAGTGAGTTGCACATTTGGCTTAAGACTGTGTATTTCTCTTTATAATCAGAGCGTCAGCATGGATGATTAAACCGGGTTCGTTGCCCCTTCGCCG
>JBCCMT010000130.1:0-5761 GCA_039026195.1 Pseudomonadota bacterium
CAAAAAGCCGAGAGATATCAAAAGACAACCTCAAAGCCTTTCGTGACACTTATAATGAGAGTGCGCGCCGGGCCAAAGAATATGTGGAAAAGAATTTTGACCATGTGGGCAAAGCCTTTCCCGAAGAGGCGCGCAAAATTCACTATGGCGAAACACCCGAACGACCCATTTATGGGGATGCCACAGAAAAGGAAGTGAAAGACCTTAAAGAAGAAGGGGTGGCGGTGGCCCCGGTTCCCAAACCGGTTCCGACCCCGGAGGATGTGAAGCGGAAGCTGAATTAAGGATGCGATCGCCTTTATGGGTTTGCGGCCGCATGGTCTCAATTTTGCCGTTTAAAGATGGAGACCCATAGGGAAAAGAATGAGATTTCTTGAAAAATGCTATACACAGAGTGTATAGATCCCGAACAATACTTATTAGCATTTCCGGGATGACGTTTTTCATGAAAACTAGATTTCTAAATATCCATACTCAAAATCATTAAGGTGCGATGGGGGGATCTGCTTTATTCTTTTGTGATTTCGTGCCAAAAAAGACGTTATGACAATGGCTTCCCCTTATCTTAATGTTCACAACTCTGCCAACGGACGGAAATGGCACCGCCGGGAGGCCTCCCCCCGCCAGGTGGAGCAAATGGTTCAGCAATATGATATGAGCCCCCTTCTGGCAGAGCTGCTGGTGGCTCGTGATGTGTCCGTGGAGGAAGCGGGGTCTTTTCTCACCCCCAGTTTAAAGCAATATTTACCCGACCCTTATGTGCTGAAAGATATGGAGACGGCAGCGTCGCGCTTGGCGCAGGCGGTTGAGGATGGGGAGACAATTGGCATTTTTGGTGATTATGACGTGGACGGGACCACGTCGTCGGCATTGCTGTATCGGTATTTTACCGCCCTTGGGATAAAATGCTTCGTACACCTGCCGGACCGTCAGGCGGAGGGGTATGGCCCCAATATAGATGCGTTCCGCCGCCTGGCTGAGCAGGGGGCAAGCCTCCTTCTCACAGTAGATTGCGGCGCCAATGCCCATGGGGTGCTGGGGGAAGCGGAAAAAGAGGGCATGGAAGTGATTGTCCTTGACCATCATGGGATGGAGGGGGGCGTGATGCCGCCTGCCATCGCCTTGGTGAACCCTAACCGTCCTGATGATCTATCGGGGTTAACTAATCTATCCGCAGGCGGTGTGGTTTTCATGACCCTGGTGGCTGTCAATCGTCTGTTGAGGCAAAAGGGGTTTTTTGACCAGTACAAAGAACCCAATCTTTTAGCCTGGCTTGATCTTGTGGCCCTTAGCCTTGTGTGTGATGTCATGCCCTTAAAAGGCCTCACCCGTGTTTTGGTGCGTCAGGGGTTACGGGTTTTGCAGAATTTTGACGACGCAACGGCGGGAAATCTAGGGATCCGAGCCCTAGCAGCAGAAGCAGGGGCAAGCGGGGGGGCCCAAGCCTCTCATTTTGGGTTTTCTGTGGGCCCCCGGATTAATGCGGCGGGCCGTATTGGCCACGCCCGTATGGCCTTTGATATTCTGACAACGGATGATAGGGCTCGGGCGACGGAATTGGCCCATCGGTTACAAACCTTAAATGGTCATCGGCAAGATGTGGAAAAAGCGGTGCTAGACGCAGCCCTTAGCCAAGGGGAAGCCAAGGGTGGGCGGGGGATGGACACCCCCCTCGTGGTCGCGGCGGAAGGGTGGCACCCTGGCGTCATCGGCATTGTGGCAGGGCGATTAAAAGAGCGCTTTGACCGCCCCGCCATTGTCATCTCCTTTGAGGGGGAGGAGGGGAAGGGGTCAGGCCGGTCCATTTCTGGGGTGGATCTGGGCGCAACCATCGCGCAGGCAGTGGCAGAAGGGGTGATACAAGGCGGCGGGGGCCACCCCATGGCCGCAGGACTATCGCTCAAAAAAGATCAATTGGCCGCCTTTGAAACCTATTTGAGGGAGCGCTTAGCGCCGCACATTGCCGCTGCCCGCGCGCATCAGGCGTTTTATGTGGACGGCCAAGTGCGGCTAAATGGCCTTACCCGTGAATTTTGCGATGCTCTCCAAGGGGCGGGGCCCTTTGGGAATGGAAATCCTGAGCCTCGCTTTGTGATCGAAGATGTGTGCCTTGCCCACCTGCGGGTGCTGAAGGACAAGCATATTGCCTGTAGCTTAAAGGATAAAATGGGGCGAACGGGGCGCGCCATTGCCTTTGGGTGCATTGGACAACCGCTCGGAGACCTGTTGCTTAGCGTGCAAGAGGGGGGCTTTGTCCATTTAGCGGGCCGCGTGAAACCCGACGATTGGCGCGGGGGGAATGCAGGTCAATTTCAAATTGAAGATGCCGCGTTGGTCAGTGAAGTGCCAAGCGAATGAGCCTGCGCAGTCCTTAACCAGAAAGAGACCGGTTTTTCTAATACCCCTGCGCGGCAATGATAAAAAGAGGTAAAAACTTTGCCCCAAGGCGAAAAAGAGGTCTTGCAAGCTGATGGTTGCATGATTATACACCTCATTCTGGTGTAAGCCAGACCGATGCGGTCCCTTCGTCTATCGGTTAGGACGCCAGGTTTTCAACCTGGAAAGAGGGGTTCGATTCCCCTAGGGACTGCCACTTTTTTCAATATTTAGTCCAAGATCAAGTGAGAAAAATCTTTTGATTTTTGTCCTCCTTCGCACCATTCGGTCGCACCCTTTATGGGAACTCCCAAGCCTATCAGTCGTATTATAGGCATACGGCGAAAAGGAGTATGCACAATGAATATTTATGAGAGATTGAAACAGGATCATGACCGCCACAGAAAGCTTGCAGATAAAATCATGCACACGACAGGTGATAGTGAAGACCGCCGTGCCTTATGGGAAAAATTTAAGGTTGACTGTGTAGCGCACGCCAATGCGGAAGAGCAGACATTATACGCTTCATTAATTAAAGATAGTGATACGCAGGAACAGGCTCGCCATAGTGTGCATGAACATGAAGAGGTGGATGAGCTGATTGAGCAGCTTGATCAAATGGAGATGAGCTCAGGCGCTTGGCTCCAAAAATTTGAGAAGCTCAAGGATGAATTAGAGCACCATATGAAGGAAGAGGAAGAAGAGGTTTTTGATCAAGCTAAAGATGTCATTGCCTCATCTGAAGCAAAGCAAATGGCAGAAAAATTTGATCAGCGAAAAGATCAAGAATTAGACGCTGCATAGGCTTCTGTGATTTTTAAACAAAAACGCTTACGTAGTCTTTTCTACGTAAGCGTTTTTTGTTGGGGGTAGAATATATTTTGCTTATGCGTGGGCTTCCGTAAGCGAAACTTGCGCTATGCAGAGCCTAACTCTTCTCGCTTCATTTCAAGTTCCAGCCATTGCCCCTAAATTTAGCTGTGGATCACATATTTGTAATGAATATCACATTGGTCCAATAGTATTTTCACTTTCGCATTCATCGGTTTCACTTTAAGACATCTATTGACTCTTACTTTATTGAAATTTACTTGGAGAGAGAAAATGAAACTATTCAAAAAAATCGTTATGTTTGGGTTTATAGTATCATCAGTGATAAACCTATATTTATCAAAAGCTTTAGCTGAGATGAAAGGTAGTATTACTGAGTATCGTGTCTTCTATCATGTTAATAATGTAGACCGAAGTGAGTTTGTATTTACTTTAGATAATCAAAATTTAAATATCGATGGTTCGACGAAATCATGGCCCTCCTGCGCGTCTTCAAAACGGTTTGCTGTGGATGTCACAACAAATCAAGGCCCTACAGTCGTTTCTGCAATAATTGCTGCCCACGCCCAGGGTAAAGAGATACAGGTTGAGGGTAATGGTACTTGCTCTGTGTGGGGAAATGCAGAAACCGTGAGCTATATTACGGCAACGAATTAAGGCAATATTGCTTTAAACCTTTTTTATTAGCGCAGCTCGCTTCCTGAACAATCACTACCCCTCTAAACCTTCTCGCTTCATTTCAAGTTCCAGCCATTGCTCTTCTATCTGATCAAGTTCTTTCTGTGCTGCCTCTAGCTTTGCGGTGGCGTCTTCGAAGGCGGCTTGATCGGTCATGAAAAGGGTAGGGTCCGCCAATGTCTTTTGGTGTTGAGCAATAGTTGCGCTTAACTCTTCCATTTTTTGAGGGAGGGTTTCTAAAGCATATTTTTCTTTATAGGATAATTTGGCGTTCCGCTTCTCAGCTTGCTTGGAAGGCGCAGGTCGTTTGACAGGGGAGGGGGCCTCAGAAACCTCTATAGTTTTTGATCGTTGGCTGATCATATCGAAATAGCCGCCGGCATATTCCTGCCATACCCCTGGCCCTTCTTCAGGGGCGAGGGTCAGGGTGCTGGTGACCACCCGATCCAGAAAGTCACGATCATGGCTGACGAGTAAGAGCGTGCCGTCATAGGACATCAGCACGTCTTGCAAGATATCGAGGGTTTCAAGGTCAAGGTCGTTAGTGGGCTCATCCAAGATAAGCAGGTTAGAGGGGCGCGCCAAGGCGATGGCGAGGGCCAAGCGCCCCCGTTCTCCCCCAGACAGGGCGGAGATTGGCTGGCGGGCTTGTTCGGGCACGAATAAAAAATCTTTGAGATAACTCATGGCGTGGCGTTGTTCGCCGCCGACGGACACCATATCCCCCCGGCCCCCTGTGACTGCGTCCATCAGTCGGGTATTGTCACTCAGCCCCTCCCGCTGTTGGTCAAGGGTGACCACCTCTAACTTAGTGCCGTGGACCACCTCTCCTCGGTCAGTCTCCATTTGTTTTAACAAGAGGCGGAGCAGGGTCGTTTTGCCCGCGCCATTGGGCCCCACAATGCCAATCCTATCCCCGCGATGAATACGCAAAGAAAGGCCCGCCACAATAGACCTCTCGCCATAGGCAAAATGGATGTCTTTGGCTTCGATCACCCGTTTGCCTGACTTTTCAGCCGCCGCCGCGGCCATGATGGCATTTCCTTGCGGGCGGAGAAGGGTGGCCCGTTTTTCGCGTAATCCATGCAGCTCGCCTAAGCGTCGCACATTCCGTTTTCGCCGTGCTGTCACGCCATAGCGGAGCCAATGTTCCTCACGGACAATTTTTCGATCAAGCTTATGGGCGTCGCGTTCTTCCTCCGCATACACTTCATCCCGCCAGGCTTCAAATTTGCCAAAGCCCTGGTCCAAAACCCGGGTCTCCCCCCGGTCGATCCATACCGTTTTGGTGGTGAGGGTTTCTAGAAACCGTCGGTCATGGCTGATCACCACCAGGGCTGATCGTAAGGATTTTAAATAATCTTCCAGCCAGGTGATGGTGGTGAGGTCTAAATGGTTCGTAGGCTCATCAAGCAGAAGAATATCCGGGTTCGGCGCTAAACATCGGGCAATGGCCACGCGCCGCGCCTCCCCGCCGGAGAGGCCTTGGGGGGATTGTTCCGCCTTTAACCCTAAATCATCTAGGAGTTGGGGAATGCTATGGCCTTCATTCCCTTCATTCAGCCCAGCGCGGATCACCGCCTCAATGGTGGAAAAGCCTTTAAAATGGGGGTCTTGCTCTAAATAGCGGGAGGTGATGCCGCCGCGCAAGGTGCGCTCCCCCCTATCTGCGTCCACAAGACCTGCTGCGATTTTCAAAAATGTGGACTTTCCTGACCCATTCCGCCCCACCAGCGCCACCCGGTCCCGCTCCTGCACCATCAGGTCTGCGCCGGAAAGAAGCGGGTCACCGCCAAAGGTCAGGTGAATATCTTGAAGAGAGAGAAGAGGAGCTGCCATTTCATTCCTCTAGGACAAGAGGACGGGAAGGGAAATA
>JBCCMT010000131.1:0-5735 GCA_039026195.1 Pseudomonadota bacterium
ATCCGCCGGGTTGCAAAAGATATGGGCCTTGTCGGCGAGGAGATGGATGCAGCCACCGAAAAACTACTAGAAGAGCTATTCGCCATTTCTTTCGAGCCTCTCACCCATCAGGGGCCCTATGATTATGGCACCTCTGACATGTCCCTCCGCCTACGGGATAAAGGGGTGACCCTTCGTACGGGGGGTTTTGTGCACACCCCGCCGCCGGTGAGTGTCTTCTTTCACCGAAAATTCGGCGGCATCCATTTGCTGGCCACTAAGCTGAAAGCCCAAGTGGATTGGCAACCCATTATGACGCCTTATTTGGAAAACTAACTCATCTCTCCAAAACTTTTTCAAAGCCGCCGAAGATCATCCGCTTGCCGTCAAAGGGCATGGGGTTCACATCCTGTTGCATCCGGGGGTCCTCCATCATTTTTTGCATCCCCGCATCGCGCACCTCTTTTGAGGGCCAGATGATCCAGGAAAACACCACCGTTTCATCGTCTTTACATTGAACGGCCATGGGAAAGGAGGTCACCTCTCCCTCGGGCACATCATTGCCCCAGCATTCCACGACGCTTAAGGCGCCCAGCTCCTTAAACACCACCGCGGCCTTTTCCGCGTGAGTGATGAATTTCTCTTTATTGGCCGTCGGTACAGCCGCCACAAAACCATCAACATAGGTCATCTTCTCTCTCCTTTTTGATCAAGATCTTGCAACCATACCCCTTCATCTATCTTTCGCAAAGAGGCAGCAAAAGAGCCGATAGCCCAGCTTTGCGCCATAATCCTCCCCTCCCCCACCTTGACGACCCCGGCCATGTATCGCACATCCAATTTTTACGATTATGATGGCAAGAAGAGGCTTGCCCATAGATTAGGACGGTTATGCCTGTAATTACTCTCCCCGATGGGGCACAGCGGGTCTTTGATGGCCCTGTGTCCGGCGCCGATATCGCGGCGGATATCTCCAACTCCTTGGCGAAAAAGGCCTTGGCGGTGACGGTGGATGGGGAATTGACGGACCTGACCGAGCCCATTGAGCAGAATGCAAATGTGGCGATCATCACTCGCAATGACCCAGAGGGGTTGGAGCTGATCCGCCATGACGCGGCGCATTTGCTGGCCCAAGCGGTGCAGGCCCTTTTCCCGGGCACCCAAGTCACCATTGGCCCGGTGATTGAGGATGGCTTTTATTACGACTTTGCGCGGAAAGAGCCTTTTTCCACTGAAGATTTTGCGGCCATTGAAAAGAAAATGCACCAGTTGGTGGAGGCTGATTTGCCCACCACAAAACAAGTGCTGCCCCGTGATGAGGCGGTGGCGCTGTTTGAGGGCTTGGGCGAGACCTATAAGGCTGAGCTGATCCGTGATTTGCCCGAGGGCGAAGAGATCAAAATCTACCACCATGGGGATTGGTTTGACCTCTGCCGGGGCCCACACCTTCCGTCCACAAAGCATATTGGCAAGGCCTTTAAGCTCACCAAGCTGGCCGGCGCCTATTGGCGTGGGGATCACCGGAATGAACAGTTGCAGCGGATTTACGGCACCGCCTGGGCGTCGGAGAAGGAGCTGAAGGCTTACCTTACCCGCATTGAGGAGGCTGAAAAGCGCGACCACCGGAAGCTTGGGAAACAGCTTGATCTCTTCCACTTCCAAGAGGAGGCGCAAGGGTCTGTTTTTTGGCACCCAAAGGGTCTTCTCATGTGGCGGCAGCTGGAGGCCTATATGCGTCGCCGGTTGGATGAAGACGGCTATGACGAGGTGAAAACCCCGCAGCTTTTGGATTCCAAATTTTGGGAGCAGTCTGGCCATTGGGCAAAGTTCCGCGAGAATATGTTTGTGGTTCCTGATGAAGTGCCGTCTACGGAAGAAGGGGCGTCGATCCTCTCCGGTGATGCTAATTTGATGGCACTGAAACCCATGAACTGCCCGGCGCAAGTGCAAATCTTTAAGCAAGGCATTCGGTCTTATAGGGATCTTCCCATCCGTATGGCTGAGTTTGGGTGTGTGCACCGGAACGAACCCCATGGGGCCCTTCACGGATTAATGCGGGTACGGCAGATGACCCAGGATGATGGGCATATCTTCTGCCGGGAAGATCAGGTAACGGAGGAGACCACAAGGTTTCTCGCCCTCTTTGCCCGGGTCTATAACGACATGGGCCTGTCGGATATTGCCTATAAGCTGGCTACCCGGCCGGCGCAGCGGGCAGGGGATGACGCCACCTGGGACCGGGCGGAGGCGGCGTTGGCCGCGGCGCTCGAGGCCACAGGGCTTGAATATGAAATTGCGGAAGGCGAGGGCGCCTTTTACGGGCCCAAACTTGAGTTCCATTTGACCGACGCCATCGGCCGGACCTGGCAGTGCGGGACCTTCCAGCTGGACTATGTGATGCCAGAACGTCTTGATGCGTCCTATGTGGCCGAAGACGGGGCGCGGGAACGCCCCGTGCTGCTTCACCGCGCGGTGTTTGGCACCTTTGAGCGCTTCCTTGGCATTATGCTGGAGAATTATGCGGGTCGGATGCCCCTATGGCTCTCACCCACCCAAGTGGTGGTGGCCACCATCACCACCGGCGTCAATGACTTTGCTGAAGAGGCAGCGGCGGCCTTCCGTAAGGCGGGCATCCGGGCGGAAACCGATGTGCGTAATGAGAAGATCAATTACAAGGTGCGGGAGCATTCGGATCAGAAAGTGCCCATCATCGCGGTGATTGGGGAACGGGAGGCGGAGAGCAAATCCCTCTCTATTCGTCGCTTGGGGTCCAAACAAAGTGAAGTGGTGTCTTTAGAGGAGGCCATTAAGACCATCGGTCTAGAGGCCACGCCGCCAGACTTGCGGGGGTAACGCCCTTTTGCGCGTCTCCCTCGCTTCTCTTCTCTTACTCCTTAGGTGGGCGGCAGTGATGTTGGTTCCCATCACCATGCTGCTGTCCCATCGGAATGTCCCGGGGGTCATGTTGTTCTTAGGACTGTCGGGCCTGGCTGCGATACGGGGGATGAAACTCCCCTCGTGGAGTTTCTGGGCCTTTGGCTTTTTGGCCTATATATCGTGTACGGCTCTTTGGTCGCCTTATGGTGATGCCCTCTCATGGCCTCTTTATATGGCAGCGCTCGTCCTATGCCTCACCGGCGCGGCGCGCGCATATGATCCGCTGACGCAAAAAGCGCTATTCATCAGTGTAAGCCTTACCCTGCTCCTGCTCGGTTTTGAAGCAGTTACAGGGGGGCTGATCCGGGATGTCATCCCGCCAGATAGCCGGGCAGACATGGATGATATCGCCACAGCCCGCGGGATCACCATTGCTATATCCTTGGCGCCCGCTGTTCTTTTAGGGCTCTACCGAAAGTCAAAATGGACAGCCATGGCGGTGATCGCGATCAGCGTGGGATATGCCGCCACCCAATTTGGGATTACGGTCAATATTCTTGCGGTGGTGGCAGGGGGGCTGGCGGCTGTAGTGGCCTATTTCGCCCCTCGCTCAGCATTACGGCTCACCTTTTTCGGGGCAGGGGCGATGATCATCCTGATGCCGCTCATCGTCATGGCATTACCACCTGTGGAGCAATTGATCCTCTTAGAAGAGGGGCCTGTCTCCTGGCGTCAGCGTTTAATCATTTGGAAGACGGTTTGGGCGGCGACCCTAGACCATTCGTTCTCCTTTCTTTTCGGTCATGGGGTGGAGGCCGCAAAGGTTTTGCGAGACCAGCTTGGGATGGTGCAGTTGCCAGGCGCTGCCGCTGATCTTCATATCATCCCCAATCACCCCCATAATATTTATCTTCAAATCTGGTATGAGATAGGGGTCATTGGTGTGCTTATCTTCTTGCTTGCGCTTTGGCAGGGGGGCAAAGCCCTTGAAGATTTGGTACAAGATAGAGCGATGATCATGGCCATCGTTGCTCTTGCCTCGGGCACCGTTGTTTTTGCGAGCATAGATGCAAGCCTTTGGACCTGGTGGCGGGTAATGGGGCCCACAATGGGGGGCTTTGGCCTTTACTATTTAGCGCATACTGATCAGAAAAACTTTGTATAGAATAGGAAAGCGACATGACGAAAAAAAGAGGACGTGAATTAGGCCTGCCTTTCCTCGGCAAAACGGGCCCGCATAACGCGATTACAGATGTATCTGGCGTTGAAGTTGGATTTACCACCATCACGGAAGGGAAAGACGATGCAGAAAACAAAAAGGGCGTTCAAACGGGAGTAACAGCTATCCTCCCAAAAGGTCGACTTGCTCCCCCCGCTTATCTTTATGCAGGTTTACATGCCCTAAATGGGAATGGGGAGATGACGGGGGCCCATTGGATAGACGATGCGGGATATTTCGTAAGCCCCATCTGTATTACCAATACGCATTCCGTTGGGATGGTTCACCATGCTACCTTAAAATGGATGATTGAACGCCACTCTGATTTTTTTCAAAAGGCTGATCGTTTTGTCCTCCCTGTTATTGCAGAGACTTATGATGGCCTCCTGAATGATATTCATGGCCAGCATGTAACAGAACAGCATGTGCTCGCAGCCTTAGATGAGGCGAAGGGCGGCCCCGTGGCAGAGGGAAATGTGGGCGGCGGTAATGGTATGCTCACCTATGAATTTAAAGGGGGCACGGGGACGTCATCTCGCCATATTATCATTGATGATCAATCCTATACCGTGGGTGTTTTGGTCCAGTCGAACTTTGGTAAGCGTCAAGACTTTACGGTTTGCGGCGTGCCCATAGGACGTATGATGCCAGAAGATACGATTTTAGATCAAATCAACGCCAATGAATTTGGCTCTATCATTGTTATTATCGCTACAGATGCGCCTCTTATACCATCTCAGCTAAAACGGGTGGCAAAACGCGCTGGCCTCGGGTTGGCCCGGACAGGGGCTTTAGCTGCGAACAGCTCAGGCGATATTTTCTTTGCCTTCTCCACCGCGCAAGACGCAGTGGATTTGTCAGATACCAAAATATCTCGATCTGTCGATGTTTTAGAGGATGCTAAGCTTGATCATATTTATAGGGGCGCCCGCGATGCCACTGAGGAGGCCATCATCAATGCGATGTTAGCCGCAGAAACGTCTCACTCTGTTTCCCCGCCTGGTATAACGGCTTATGCCGTTGACCATGAAAAATTGCTTGACCAGGTGCTTTCTCATCATCCTAAAGGGCTTTGAGAGTAAAACTGCGCTTATCGTATAGAGTGATTAGGGCAATACCTCTTAAGAATGAAAGGAGAAGGGGCTGTCATGCAAGAAGAAAAAGACCTTCTTCCTTCTATCAGTATCGTGATTGTCTCTTACTATACAGGCCCGTTATTATGGCGCGCCCTTGAAACAGCCCTTGAGCAATCTTCCGTTAGCCAAGTCATTCTTGTTGATAATGGCAATTGGCCTCATATTCTGACAGAGCTTAAAGATATGGCGGCAACGGAGGGTCGCCTCACCCTCTTAACCGGCCATGGTAATGTGGGATTTGCGACGGGCTGCAATCTGGGGGCAAAGGCCGCTGACGGAGATATTCTTTATATTTCCAACCCAGATGCAATTTTGCCTGACGGCGCAGCGCTTCGTCTGTACCGTGAAGGTCAGGGGAAGGCTGGGTCCAAGCCTTGGCTGATCGGCGGTCATTTGGTGGACGCGGCCGGAAAGGAGCAAGCAGGCTCTCGGCGAAATACCCTCACCCCTTGGACAGCCCTTGTCGAAATGCTCCGCTTAGATCGTTTGGCACCGCGGCACCCTTATTTTCGGCGCTTTAACAA
>JBCCMT010000132.1:0-5720 GCA_039026195.1 Pseudomonadota bacterium
AATACGGGCATAAGGGCTGACGCCGTGGCCACATTGCTCGTCACCTCTGTGGCGAAGATCACAAAGCTTGTTAAAAGCGCAATCAAAAGTAAGGTGGGTAAGGTCGTCAAACCCGCAAGCTCTCCCCCCAGCCACGCGCTCAACCCCGTTTGGGTGATGGCCGCCGCCAAAGACATGCCGCCCCCGAAGAGTAAAACGACCCCCCAAGGGATGCTTTCTGCGGTCTTCCAATCAAGAAGGGCTGTCCGGTCACGCCCCCCTCCCCCCGCTGGAATGAGAAAACATAAAATGACCCCAAGGATCGCAATCACATGGTCCGTCAGACCGGCAAAGGGCGTGTAAAGATTTTGTCCCTCCCCTAAACTCACCTGAATATCATTGAGCGGCCTGCGGAACACCCAAAGGCTCACCACCACCGCGAAGAGGAGAAGTACACGTTTTTCCGGGATGCTCATTTTTCCCAATGCGGCCAAATGGTCCTGGATCACCGCCTGGCCTTCTAGCGCCCCCTTTTTCGGCAAGGGAAACGCCCATTTTGTCAACACAAACCAGGCGGCCGGAAGAATGGCGACCATGATAGGAATACCCAACATCATCCATTGGCCAAACCCGATGGAAAGCGCTGTATTCTCATTCAAATACCCAATCACAATTAAATTGGTGGGTGTCCCAATGGGGGTGCCAAGCCCACCGAGGGAACAGCCATAGGCGATGGCCAGCAATAGGGCATAGGTGAATGGTCCATTGAGATGCGCTCTGCCCATCACCGCCGTGGCGACAGAAAGGGCGATGGGCATCATCATAATTGCCGTGGCTGTATTGGATATCCACATGGACAATAGGGCGGAGGCCCCCATAAACCCCGCCACCAGCATCGAAGGCTGCGCACCGACACGGACCACAATATTCAGGGCAATGCGCGCATGGAGGTTCCACCGCTCCAACACCTTAGCGATGATGAACCCGCCCATGAGCAAAACCACAATGGGATGCATATAAGGGGCTGCCGCCTCTTTGATTGTCTGCACGCCGCTTAAGGGCAAAATCACCATGGGCAATAACGCCGTAACGGGGATGGGAATAGCCTCACTCACCCACCATGTCGCCATCAGCAGGAGAAGGGATAAGACAATCCACGCGCCCCGGGCATCGGTAACAGACCCTAAGGTCTCCACCAAACGAAAAGGCGGGCCGATCAGCTGTAAGCCAATGGCCAGCACGAGCCCTACCCAAAGGCCGATCAGTGGGCGGAGAGGTCTGTCGCTTTTAGAAGAATGCGTATTTGAAATGGGGATCGGACCTTTTTTGGCATAAACTAAAATTGGGATGTCGAATTAATGAATGCAGCATTTATGGCGAAGAAATACTATCACGTTCAAGAAGTTCTGGCGAGATTTCTTGAGGCGTGTCACATGTCGTCCCTATCTTTTATGTTGAAGGCGAAGTCCCCAAAACATATTCATAATACAAAGTAGCCCATTTCATGCGGCCTAAAAAATTAACACCCCTAATCACTATTGATTCTTATTATTAGTTGCATTATAGGATCATGGTCTTCACGTAGTCGATAACCATAAGGGGTAAATTCGCCATGAAAAATAGTAAAAATGCCAGGAGATTGGGTGTCTCTGGGGCTGCACTGAACATTTTATTTTTTGGCCTTACGCAAACCACCATGGCACAAACCGATACTGAAGCTCTCGCCAGTGAAGAAACAATATCAAAAATAGATACTCTTGTTGTAACTGCTGGGCGGCGTC
This sequence comes from Pseudomonadota bacterium, assembly GCA_039026195.1. Taxonomy (GTDB): domain Bacteria; phylum Pseudomonadota; class Alphaproteobacteria; order Caulobacterales; family Parvularculaceae; genus Parvularcula. The sequence goes on from JBCCMT010000132.1 coordinate 1,761, forward strand.
AGCAACCCATCAACGAGATTGCCAGATCTCTCATCGTGATTGATCAAAACATACTCGACAACGAGTTAGCGAAAACAGCCAATATTGTAGATTTGCTAGGTACACAAGTCCCTGGGTTCGGCGCACCAACAGGTATTGACCTTGTTCGTACAAATACATTGAGAGGGCGTAATCCTCAATTCCTTATTGATGGCGTACCACTTGACTATAACGGAGGCTCTGCCTTTCGGACAAGTCCTCTTACGAAGTTTGATCCACAAACTCTTGGTCGCGTCGAAGTTCTCTATGGCCCAACCTCCATTTATGGAGCAGGTGCATCAGGAGGTATCGTTCAATTCTTCACAAAAGACGCGGCAGATAAGTCACTTGAAGTCACCCTCCGCCAACAGATTACATTCTTTCCTGGTGCAGGCCAACCACTTGGAGATGAATCTTTAAGTTATACAACAACAGCCCTTGCATCAGGTAAGATAGACCGGTTCGACTATGTTAGTGCTGTAACGTATGAACAGCAAAATGGTGTATTTGATGGTAATGGTGATATATCAGGCCCTACTTATTACGGTTTTTATGATACAACAAATTACTTTCTAAAGGCAGGATTTGATATTACCCCTACACAGCGTATTCAAGGGTTTTATAACCGATCAGACCTTGAAGAAGACGAACGGAACTATGATTTTATCGCGAATGAAGATGGGGAGGCTATTGCCGTTCTCAGCGATGACCAGTCCAGTTTCAATTATGGTGTGTTCCCACCTGAGAACGTCCGTGAATTTTGGAGTATTCGATATGATAATTCGGATTTCTTCGGCGGGGAGTTATCTGCAATTTATTATGAAACGGACGAAGGTCTTGTGGGTCCCATAATTGATATTTTTGCGGTTTCCCAATCATTTCCTATTTTCCCAAATAACTATCAGACGACGCAAGATTTTGGTCGTGAGGGTTTTCGTCTTCAATATGTACGAGATCTGACTGAGACGATAAATATTTTAGTTGGGCTAGACCATGATGATCAGTATCAAGCTCAACGCTCTATCACTTACAATATTCCTGCCCCTGGGGTTTCAGAAAATCGTGATCTGGACACTGTTTTATTTAATAGATTATTTTTATTCCCATTCGAGTTAGAAACTTACGGTGTGTTTGGACAGGTTGAGTGGCAAGCCACTGACCAGCTACGGTTTTCTGGCGGTCTTCGCTATGAAGAACCTGAATTTGTGATTGAAGGAGGACAGCGTACATTTGAGTTTGTAAGGGATGCAAATGGCGACCCAGTCTCTCGTCCTGGTGGATCAGGGTCATCTGATGGTTTGGCATTTAACGTTGGTGCAACCTATGACGTTAACCAGAACATCACCCTCTTTTCTAGTTTTGCACAGTCGGTTGAGTTACCAAGCCTGAACCAAGTTTCTCGCCTTGTACCACCAGATGCACCTCTTCGGAGTGATGTTGCTATTGAACCTCAGAATATTGATAATTATGAAATCGGTCTTCGTGGGCAAACACAAACACTGATATATGCTTTATCTGCATTTTACTCAGAATCAGAATTTGGTGAGACACTTGTCTTCGATGCTTCCACTGGCTTTAGTGAATATTTACGAGCGCCCGAAAGAATTTACGGTTTTGAAGCGACAGCCGATTGGGACATTACAGCCGATTTGAATATGCTTGGTACTTTCTCATGGAGTGAAGGTGAGGCGGATACGGATGGTGATGGTCCTGCTGACTATACAGCGCTATCAGGTCTAGAAATTCAACCATGGAAGGCAACGCTTACAGGTACTTATGATTTGAATAGATGGGCTGATCTTAATTTCCTTCTTCTCGGTTTAGGGGACCGTGACAGCGCTTTTAAAGACGGCGTCGATGCTTATGAGATTAACGGTTATGTTATCGCAGATGTTGGAGCTAACTTTACACTCCTCTATGGTGAATTGGCTGTTCAAGTGACTAATCTTTTTGACCGTCAATATCTAACACCTGCTAGCCAGACCTATGCGAATAATGGTTTGTTCAATGATCGTGTAAATCCAGCTGCGGGTCGGGCTATTTCCCTTGCTTATCAAATAACATTTTGATGTTAAACCAGGTACGGCCAGTTACATCAAACTGGCTTTAGAGGGGAGACGAGAGGATGCTTGCTTAATTGTGTATTAGAGTAAGCATCCTCTTAATTCTGTTTATCTATCATCCGCCAATAGGGCCGCCCTCTTTCCGGCGAATGGCCACCACCGCTGAACGGGGCGGCATATCTTCTTTAAAGTCTGGCCACCTTGTGCTGGGGGCCTCAAAACTTGTTCCCGCCCCATCCCCAGGGTGTTGGACCGCCACAAAAAGCGTCTCCCCATTATCAGAAAAGCGGGGGCCACAAAGCTCCGCCCCATGGGGGCAGCGGAAAAATGCCTTCCCCGTCCCTCGCCCTGCCCCATCGGTCTCTAAGGCCCATAGGCCGTCATTAGCCCCTGTTTCATCATTTCCATCCGTAGACACCCAAAGCCGCCCCTTAGGGTCAATGGCACAGTTGTCAGGACTGCCGAACCATCCATTGGGGGAGGTGTTAGGGTTCCAGACGGCCCCAAACGCAGGATTATTAGGGTCACCACATTTGACCAATATTTCCCAACGAGATTGCGTGGCTGTAAAGTCCCCCTCAGATTCAATAATTTCGATAATGTGACCAAAGCGGTTGTCAGCGCGCGGATTTGCGGCATTCACTTGATCGGCTTGGCGTTGATGATTATTGGTCAGCATAACCCATACTCGCCCCTTATGGGGGTCTGGCTCCACATCCTCTGGCCGGTCCATGGGGGTCGCGCCGAGAAGGTCAGCTGCCTTACGGGTTTCAATCAGCACCTCCCCTTGGGAAGAAAAACCATTGTCTTCGTTCAGCGGACCTTCACCGTAGATAAGCGGTAGCCAGGTCACAAGGCCAGAAGCCTCAAACCGCGCTACATAAAGGGTTCCTTCATCAAGCAGATCTTCGTTAGCCGCACGACTACCTTGATCCACAGGGCGGGCCGACACAAATTTATAGAGATAATCAAACCGCTGATCATCCCCCATATAGATAACAAGCCGGCCATCCGGTGCGATCACTGTTTCAGCCCCCTCATGCTTGAACCGGCCCAGCGCTGTGCGTTTTTTCGGGGTAGACGTGGGGTCCATCGGATCAACCTCTACAACCCAGCCATAGCGATTAGGCTCATTGGGGTCTTTACTGATATCATAACGGTCAAAATATTCCCCCCACGGATAGGCCCCACCTGTTACCCCGTAACGCTGGTGGTTTTGCGCTTCTCTATGACCTTTGGGCAGGGTCCCGATGAAGCATTTGTTGAAATTTTCCTCCGCCATCAAATAGGTCCCCCAAGGGGTAATGCCGCCGGCGCAATTGTTAAGCGTCCCTGCCACAACTTTTCCCGTTGGATCCTCTCGCGTCTGAAGCCGAGGATGCCCTGCCGCAGGGCCGGAGATCTCCATCGGCGTTGAAGCCCCTGTAATACGCCGGTTATAGGGGGATGACAAAACGGGCGCCCACCGCCCATCTGTCTTAGAAATTTCCATAATGGTACCCCCATGGGCGGCCAATTCCGCCTCCGCATGGGTTTTTGTATACGCCACTTGGCCCTCTTTCAGGCCAGGAAACATCAGATGGGTGGGTGTATATTCGTGGTTCACGCAGAGAAGGGCTCGTTGATGCCCCTCCTCTTCTGACAAAGGGATAAACCCGATAAAATCATTATTCGCCCCAAATTGTAGATGCTGGCTTTCCCCCGTTTGAGCGAAAGGATCAAAATCAGGACTGCCAGGGAAAAGGGGGTCCCCCCATCGGATGAGGATATCAGCCTCATACCCTGGCGGCACATGGTGCCTTTCGTCCGCCCCCCGAAGAATTTCGGTAAATTCAAAGGCAGGGTTTTCTTTTGGTGGTGAGGGGACAATAGACGATGG
>JBCCMT010000133.1:0-5717 GCA_039026195.1 Pseudomonadota bacterium
CCGGGGTGGGGAAATCCACCCTCCTCCTCCAGGTGGCGGCGGGCCTGGCCAGGGGCGGCGTGAAGACCGCGTATCTCTCAGGGGAGGAGGCCGTCGCGCAAATCCGTATGCGGGCCAAACGATTGGGGCTGGAGAAGGCGCCCGTGGGCCTCGCCTCTGGCACCGCGCTCCGAGACATCCTGGCGACGCTAAAGCAAGAAAAACCCCAAGCGGTGATTATCGATTCCATCCAAACCATGTGGTCCGACACCCTGCCCGCAGCCCCTGGCACCGTGACCCAAGTCCGCGCCTGCGCGCAAGAGCTGGTCCGCTTTGCCAAAAACTCCGACTGCGTCTTGATTTTGGTGGGCCATGTGACAAAGGACGGACAGCTCGCTGGCCCCCGGGTGGTGGAGCATCTGGTGGATGCTGTCCTCTATTTTGAATCCGAAAGCGGACGGTCCTTCCGCATTCTCCGGGCGGTGAAAAACCGCTTTGGCGCCGCCCATGAAATTGGCGTCTTTGAAATGGCCAGCGATGGCTTGCGGGAGGTCTCGAACCCCTCCGCCCTCTTCTTAAATGAAAGTGACAGTTCCGTCTCCGGCGCCACGGTCTTTGCGGGGATTGAGGGGACACGGCCGCTCTTGTGTGAGTTCCAGGCCTTGGTCAGTGCCTCCTCCCTCGGGGCACCCCGCCGAGCGGTGGTGGGGTGGGACAGCGCCCGGCTCTCCATGCTGCTGGCAGTGTTGGACACACGATGCGGCCTCGATTTTGGCCGTCATGATGTCTTTTTAAATGTAGCAGGCGGATTAAAAATCTCCGAACCCGCTGCGGATTTAGCGGCGGCGGCTGCCCTTCTCTCCGCCCGGCTGGATGTGGCGATGCCGCCGAAGTTGGTGGCTTTTGGCGAAGTGGGCCTCTCCGGCGCCGTGCGCCCCGTACCCCAAATGGCCGCGCGGCAAGCGGAAGCGGCCAAGCTGGGGTTTGAGCAAAGCCTCACCCCAACGTCTACAGATAAAAACAAAGCGCCCCTTAAAGCGTTGATGGTGAGTACGTTGGGAGAGTTAGTGGGGTATGTGAAGGGGGTTTAAGGAAGGGCTTTTCAGACCTTGGCTGATGCGCTAGACTTCCCTCTCGGGTTTCAGTGGGAGGTCTCCATGAAAAGAATAATTGCCATTCTATCTGCACTCACCCTAATAGGGTGCAAACCGTTTGAAGAAGCCCCCTTGGTTGTGGTCAATGGAGAGGGAACTGTTTTCGCAACGCCAGATGCATTTAGCCTAAGCGTCAATATTTATAAATTGGCTACAGACCAAGACACAGCGTTACGCGAATTATCGGCCATTATCGATACAATCAATGAGCAACTCCCAACGCTTCAAGGCATTACAGCACTCACCATTCAAAGTTCTGATGCGAATTTGTCTCCACGTTATTCTTTAGATTGTCTTGCTGACCTTGATTATGGGGATGAAGAAAATTGCCCGATTGAAGGTCGTACTGCTGGGATAACACTTAGCATTACTGCTTCACCAACCTCTGAAGCCGGAAATATGATGTCGCTTTTAAATGAGTTGGGCGCAGGTGAAGTTTCTTTATCAAGATTTACCTTTACACCAGAAGCTTTTCAAAAAGCACAAGATGAAGCAGCAGATAAAGCGTTGGCCAATGCACGGGCAAAAGCTGAGCGACTTGCAGAAGCGGCCAACGCCTCTATAGGACAGCCAACACGCATTCAATTTGGGGAAGGTTTTGATAATGACCCTTATTCAATTTATAAAGGGGAGTCTTTTACAACTGTTAATGCTTCTACGTATCGCCAAGGCGAAACAATAGTACCAAGTATTGAGCTGTCACTGAATGTTGCGCCCCAGAAAATCGAAGAGAGTGTCATTGTTGGCTTTGAATTAAAAGCGCACACTGAGTAAATTTACTTAGCACTATGCCGTCTTTAGCCACCTATAAGATTTATCCTCCTTACAATCAAAGCTCATTTTGGTACATGGCTTTAAGTAGTAGCTCTACGTTCTGTTTCATGCAACTTTATTGAGATGAGTCCGACACCCCAAATTCCAGGGCTTAACTATATCCCGGACTTCATTTCTGACATTCAGAGTGAAAACCTTTTAAAAATAATAGATGAACACAAATGGCGCACGGATTTAAAACGTTGTGTTCAGCATTATGGCTATAGATATGACTATCGCGCAAGACTTGTTTCTCCCCAGATGAACCTTGGTTCTTTACCAGGCTGGCTTCAGAAAATTGGGGCCCAATTGGTGGAGCAAAACCTTTTTACAAAGATGCCTGATCAAGTCATCGTCAACGAATATGAAGCCGGGCAAGGCATTTCAGCTCATATTGACTGCGTTCCCTGTTTTGGAAATAGCATCGCCTCTTTGAGTTTAGGAAGTGCAACAGAGATGCGTTTTCAGAGAGCGGACGAAAAACATGATCTCAGACTTTTGCCCAAAAGCCTTATGGTTCTAAATGGTGAGGCAAGATCAGAATGGCGCCATGGTATAGCTGCCCGCAAGAATGACTGGGTTGATGGCAAAAAAGTTGCCCGGTCTCGCCGGGTCTCGCTGACCTTCAGAACCGTTAGACTCTCTTCGTAATCTGGTGCAGTTGAAACCTATATGCGGAATTTATATGCCCATGCCCTTACGGGCGGCTTGATTCAGCCGGGTTTGCCATCCCCTCTCTCCATCTTTTTTTGCGGCTTCAATAAGATCAGGGTCCAGCATAATGGTCACACGGGTTTTCCGCTGATGTGGGGGAAGGGCAGGTCGACCGCGCTTTGCCTTTTGAAAGAAGTCAGCATCGATACGGTCCTCGGGTACCTCCCCATCAGTCGTGGTATAAGGACTAGTTTTTGAGGGCTTCGTCATATAAATTCCTTTCTCGGTCATTCGCCTTTCGAAGAAAAATCAATCGAATAGCTTCCTCACGAGGGGTCCAAACAGCCACATATAACCGCTGATGAATAAGACCTAAGGTCACAAATCGCATCTCTCCATAATCAGCGCGTGAATCTTCAACAGTTACAGCTGTTTCCCAATCCAATTCCTCCATTAACGAAAAAGCCACATGATGTTTTTGAAGGTTGATGCGGGCTTTTGTCGAATGCCATTCGAATTTCACTTAACCCGTCCCCTTTAATTTATTTATGCATACTAAACATAGCTGTCAATAAATATATGCATAATAAATATCTTTTTATAAGCAGCAGAGTCTCTTCCACAAACATGAAATAGCGTTCTCAAAAGATATTAATGCTCTTTTTCCAGCCCCCTTTTCCATAATCTTCCCACCTTGCTGCCTTCTCAAAGCTGCCCTAAGACAATTATAAAATCTCCGGACGAGGGGCATATTCGTGACGAGCTTTGACTTCTTTATTTTGAGCATTATCGGGCTCTCGGTGATGTTCGCCTGGATCCGCGGGCTGTCGCGGGAGATTGTGACCTTGATTGCCATCGGCATTGGCATTTTGGCGGTTTCTTTATTTAGCGGAGCTGTGAGCGGTATTTTCGGCGCCAATATGATCGGCCCCCTCATCGCGGTCAGCCTTCTCTTCCTGATCACCTTCATCATAGCGTCCATCGCCTTGGAGATTGCCGTCACCAAAATCTGGGGCCGTAAACCCCATCGCTATGACATGATCGGCGGCGCCGTCTTAGGTCTTGTGCGGGGGTGGCTAATCGTGGGCCTTGTCTTTATTTTTGCCTATGATGAGCCCACGGGGGCTGCGACAAATTCACCGATGCATAGGGCTGCATTGAAGGGGGTGGCGTCGAGCGCAGCTGGCTTTCTAGAACAGTTAGGGGTGGATAAGACCCCAAAATCTGCCGCCGTGGCTGATATATCCTATGATGAGCAATAAGTGCACCTCTTGCGCTTTTTCCTTGCGCCCCAAACACAAATCTATATGTAAAAATGATGAGAGAAGGAATTCGACTAGTTCTTTTCTTCGCGTCACTGACCCTATGATATAGAATGAAACCAGCGAAAGGGCGGCTCGATGGATGTTAAAACCTCTTTGGGGACACAGCGGCGAGCAGCGCAACATCGGTTTTTAGCCCGGGAAAAACGACGCCACCAAAACACCCCGCCCCTCCCCCGCGCGTTAAATGAAGAATGCGGTGTGTTCGGGATGATCGGCGCGGAAGACAATGCCTCCACCCTCATCGCCCTGGGCCTTCATGGGCTTCAACATCGGGGGCAAGAGGCCGCAGGCATCACCACCCATGATGGGGAGCAATTTTTTTCTGAAAAGGCGCTTGGGTTGGTCAGCGCTAATTTCATGGCCGATGATGCCCATAAACGGTTAAAGGGGAATGCGGGGATCGGTCATACACGCTACTCCACCACCGGGGGGGCAGAGCTGCGGAATGTGCAACCCTTTTACGCTGACCTTGACCGGGGCGGTATGGCCATTGCCCATAATGGAAACCTCACCAACACCCTCACCTTGCGCCAGCAATTGATCCGAGAGGGGCGGATTTTCCACACCACCTCTGACTCTGAACTCTTCATTAAGCTGATCGCGCAATCCCGCAAGCTCAACCTTGCCGAACGGGTGGGGGATAGCCTGTCCTATGTGGAGGGGGCCTATGCCCTACTGGTCCTCACCTCTGATGCCCTCATCGGCGTGCGGGACCCTGTGGGTATTCGCCCCCTTGTTTTAGGGAAGAGAGGAAATGCCCATGTGCTTGCCTCTGAAAGCTGCGCGCTAGAACTTGTGGGGGCGGAGTTTATTCGCGATGTGGAGCCAGGGGAGATGGTTATCTGCCGCGCAGATGGTAGCTTTGAAAGCCGTCGATGCTTTCCAGCGGTTCCCCATGCGCGCCCTTGCATTTTTGAGCTTATTTACTTTGCGCGCCCCAATAGCTTTGTGGACGGAGAGAGTGTTTACGACTTACGCAAACGGTTAGGGGCGACCTTGGCAGAGGAAGCCCCGGTGGAGGCTGACCTTGTCTCCCCCATCCCAGATAGTGGGGTCGCAGCGGCGATCGGCTACGCCAACAGCCATCACCTTCCTTACGAAATGGCCTTGATCCGAGGGCATTATGCGGGCCGCACCTTTATTGAACCCACCCAAGCGTTACGAGAGATGGGCGTGGCCCGAAAACTCTCCGCCAATAAAGGGGTGGTGGATGGGAAACGGGTCGTCTTACTTGACGACAGTTTGGTGCGCGGTACCACCTCCCGCAAAATTGGTGAATTGTTGCGGAAAGCCGGCGCGAGGGAAGTTCATTTCCGCATCGCCTGCCCTGAAATCAAATGGCCCGATTATTACGGCATCAACACGCCGAGCAAGGACGAATTGATTGCCGCCAATCATTCCGTAGAAGAAATCCGGCAAATGATTGGCGCAGATAGCCTTGCCTTTCTCTCCTTAGACGGCCTTTACAAGGCGTTGGGCAAAGGCCCCCGATGTGGTGAGCACCCTGCCTTTACCGACCACTGCTTTACAGGGGAATATCCGACCCCCCTCATTGATCAAGACCGGTCTTTGAGCACCGCAAAGGTTGAACAGCTCAGCTTTTTAAAAGAGACGAGTTAGCGCTTATTTTGCTCGCGAAAAGTGAGCTTTGAAAACCCTTTTGCTTTTCAGCGCGGTACCGATTACGATGAATTGCAAAGTTATTGGGCGCCCGAAATGCGGTTTGTTGCAAAACTCATTTTATTGATAGGACTGCTGTTTTTCGGCGGGTTTTTCGTCTTTGTCGCGTCTC
>JBCCMT010000134.1:0-5669 GCA_039026195.1 Pseudomonadota bacterium
AGATTTACTGAGGTGAGTAAGGCACTGATGAGTGGTGAAGGTTGATCTTCAAATCACCTGCATCGTCAAGAACATAACCAAATGTGTATTCCACTTTAGTTTCGTTTCCGTCTGGGCCAGTGAAGTAGTAATTCCCCATGGCCATGGCAGAATTGTCATCGGTATAGATGCCGTTGCTTTCCCAGCGAACATTGGTCCAGCCGCTGATGGCAAACCCGCCATCCTCTGTGCCTTCACGACCGATGAAATATGAAAGAGCCTCGTCAAAGGTTTCACGGAACTGGTCTTCAGCCGCAAGGGTGGGCTTAAACATCACATCTGTTTCGCCATAGGCATAAAGGTTATTGATATGCTGTGTTGCCCGCGCTTCATAGTCACCGCCTTCGCTATGGACCTGAGAAATCGCAACAATGCCATTGCCCCAAGTGGTTTGAGCATCCACAACATCTTGCTGTGAGATTTTCTCAGCCATTGTCACTGTTGATGCGGCACTGGACGCAGCCGGTGTGACAGCAGCAGGCGCTGTGCCCGCATTGGTGTTGTTTCCGCAAGCGATCAACAGGATAGGGGCCGCCGCAACCGTAAGAAATTTTAGTTTCATCATAGACCTTTTTTCACTCTCTTCATTTGAATTGGACAAAGACAAAGGCTTCTCTTTTTCCAATTATGACATTTTGTACATGAATGATGTAGGTCGTTTTCCGAAATAGAAAGCGCATAAGTATAAAATTTATTGATAGCTTTTTCCTATTGAAAAGCGATTTTGCGTTCAATTCTATCTACAAGAAAACCTACTTTTTCTTTGCCTATTGGACTTGAAGATCAAGCTCTCTATAGAATGTGTATGTCTTCATTTGTTGTTGCCGCTTTTTATCATTTCACGCCCCTCGACAGCATCGCTGAGCATCAAGCGACGTTACGTACAGCGCTGGAGCCGACGGACGTCAGGGGCACTATTCTATTGGCGAGCGAAGGGGTGAATGGCACCATTGCCGGCCCCAGAAGGGATATCAACCACGCTCTTGCAAGCCTTCGCGCCCTACCCGGCTGTAATGATCTTGATCATAAAGAGAGCTTGGCAGAGGAGCATCCCTTTTTGCGACTGAAGGTTCGATTAAAAAAGGAAATTGTCACCCTCGGCGTACCCGGCGTGGACCCTAATAAAAAAGTGGGCACCTATATCGACCCCCAAGATTGGAATGACGTGATCAGTGACCCGGATGTGGTGGTGATTGATACGCGAAATGATTATGAGGTGGGCATCGGCACCTTTGAAGGCGCGGTGAACCCTGAGACCACAAGCTTTCGGGAGTTTCCAGCATGGTTTCGGGCCTTTCGCAAAACCAATAAGAAACCGAAAATTGCCATGTTTTGCACCGGGGGGATCCGGTGTGAAAAGGCAAGCTCTTTCTTACTTGAGGAAGGCATCGACGAGGTGATGCACCTGAAAGGGGGCATTTTAAAATATCTCGAACATGTTCCCCAAGACCAGAGTAAATGGGATGGGGAGTGCTTTGTGTTTGATGGTCGTGTGTCTGTGGGGCATGGGTTAAAACCGGGTACGTATCAACAATGCTTTGCCTGTCGTCGGCCCATAGATGATGCCATGATGGCGGACGAACGCTATATGGAAGGGATTTCTTGCCCTCAATGCTATGATGAATATGATGAAAACCGAAAACGTGCCTTTGCTGAGCGACAGAAACAAATTCGCCTAGCGAAAGAGCGCGGCGAGGCCCATTTAGGAAAGACATTTGCAAAACATGGCTGATACCCTCCCCCTCCTCTATTCTTTTCGCCGCTGTCCTTATGCAATGCGCGGGCGCATGGCCCTTCTCCTCAGTGGTCAGAGGGTCCTCTTGCGAGAATTAATACTGCAAGACAAGCCGGCCCACATGTTAGAGGTTTCTCCCAAAGGCACTGTCCCCGTGCTGATCTTGCCCAATGGCAAAGTGATCGATGAGAGCCTCGACATTATGTATTGGGCATTAGAACATCATGACCCTGAAAATCTTTTAAGCGATGGGGAGGAGGCATCAGCCATGGCTGCGCTGATCTCTGAGAATGATGGGCCCTTTAAGCATCATCTTGACCGGTATAAATATGAGACCCGCTACGAACAAGAGAATGTCGATGCCAAGGAGCATCAAGCGATAGGGCTTAAATTTCTACAGCGATTAAATGACCAATTAAAAGATAAAGGTCAGCTTTTTAGCTCTTCTCCAAAATTTGCCGACTATGCTATTTTTCCCTTTGTCCGCCAATTTCGGATTGCCAATATGGATTGGTTTGATGCCCAAGAGTTGCCAGCCCTTCACCAATGGTTGCACGGTCATATGGAAAGCCCGGTCTTTCAAACGGCGATGCAAAAATTCCCCCTTTGGAATGAAACGGGAGAAGAGATGTTGTTTTCAATGCCGCCCCATGGCTCGTCTTAATTTGTCATCACTATAAAATGGGTACTGATTTTCATACACCCTTCCATTCGCCAGCAATAGAACAACATTGGAGATAAGATATGTCAGGTTTTCACACACGCGCTATTCACGCTGGTGCCGCCCCGGACCCCACCACAGGGTCCCGCGCGCAGCCCATTCATCAAACCACGTCTTATGTTTTTAAAGATAGTGATCATGCGGCAAAATTATTCGCCTTACAAGAATTCGGCGATATTTATACGCGCCTGAACAACCCCACCAATAGCGCGCTGGAAGCACGGATTGCGGATTTAGAGGGCGGGACCGCGGCCCTTGCCCTTGCCTCTGGCCATGCGGCGCAAATGATTGCCTTTCATGTGTTAATGGAGCCGGGCACAAAAATTGTCGCCGCGAAACAACTTTATGGTGGCTCGATCAATCAACTTTCACACGCCTTTAAAAAATTTGGCTGGTCTGTGGAGTTTGTGGATATTGAAGATGTTGATGGATTTGCCAAGGCCGTGGATAGCTCCACCCGCGCCATCTTTACCGAAAGCTTAGCCAACCCCGGCGGCTTGGTGACGGATATGGAGGCAATTGCCAGCATCGCGAACAAAAACGGCATTCCATATATTGTTGATAATACCATGGCCTCCCCCTATCTTTGTCGCCCACTAGAGCATGGCGCAGACATCGTGGTCGAGTCCCTCACCAAATTTATTGGGGGCCACGGAAATTCTGTGGGCGGTGTTCTTGTGGATGGGGGGAAATTTGATTGGAAGGCCAATAGTGATAAATTCCCCACCATGACCAGCCCCCAAAGTTATTATAACGACCTTGTCTTCGCAGATGGGTTTGGCGCCCTCCCCCTCGGTCCTGATGGCAGTGCAGTGGATATCGCCTTTGCCATCGCTGCGCGCGCCTTTTCTTTACGGGATTTGGGCCCTGCCCTCTCCCCCTTCAACGCGTTCATGATCATGACGGGGTGCGAAACCCTTCCCCTGCGCATGGCGCGGCATTGTGAAAATGCGCTGAAGGTAGCCGAGTGGCTACAAGGCCACGATAAAGTCTCATGGGTGCGCTATGCTGGCCTTAAGGGGGACCCACACCATGCGTTAGCGCAAAAATATGTGCCCAAAGGCGCAGGCGCTGTCTTTACCTTTGGCCTGAAAGATGGTCATGAGGCTGGCATCAAGCTTGTTTCTAACGTGAAGCTATTTAGTCATTTGGCGAATATCGGCGATACCCGCTCTCTTATCATTCACCCCTCTTCCACTACCCATAGTCAGCTAACGGATGATCAAAAGACAGCGGCGGGCGCAGGACCCGACACCGTCCGGCTATCCGTGGGGATTGAAGATGCCGATGATATTATTGCTGACTTAGACCAGGCGTTGGCCAAACTTTAGAAGCGCCTGAAAAGTCTGTTTATCAAGAAGAGCCTTTGCGAATTCGAGAAGAATTCCAGGCTCTATTGATTTGCATGAGAATTGCTCTAGTGAGGCCCTCAACCAAACCAAAAATGAGAATGTAAACGGGGCCTATTTTGATTAAGCCAACTCTTGCCGCTTTTGCGGAGCGTCTTTCTGCGGCCGAATGGAACCGTAGGGATTTCACCCGTATCTCCCCCCGACGCTTTCGGATTGAAATCCTGGCGGGCCTGACCGTGGCCCTGGCTTTAGTGCCAGAGGCGGTGGCCTTTGCCTTTGTGGCGGGGGTGCACCCTTTGGTGGGGTTATATGCAGCCTTTATTGTGGGCCTAATCACCGCTGCCATCGGGGGGCGGCCGGGCATGATTTCAGGGGCCACTGGGGCCCTGGCGGTAGTGATGGTCGAACTGGTGATGCATCACGGGGTGGAATATCTCTTTGCTACCGTGTTGCTGATGGGGGTTCTGCAAATTCTCGCCGGTGTTTTTCACTTAGGCAAATTTATCCGCCTCGTGCCCCACCCTGTGATGTTGGGATTTGTAAACGGCCTCGCCATCGTGATTTTCCTCGCCCAATTGGGCCAGTTTAAAGTCGATGGCCCTGACGATACAAAGGTTTGGATGGAAGGCGGACAATTGGCCATGATGCTGGGCCTCGTGGCGCTGACCATGGCCATCATTTGGGCCATGCCAAAATTGAATAAGGCCGTGCCCGCCCCGCTGGTGGGGATCATCATCGTAGCCGCTTTGGTCATTGGCTTTGGCATTGATGTGCCCCGCGTGGGGGATTTGGCGTCTATCGAAGGGGGCCTGCCGCAATTCCATCTGCCCCTAGTGCCGTTCAATTTAGAAACCTTAGAAATTATCTTTCCCTATGCGCTTATCCTCGCTGCGATTGGATTGATCGAAAGTTTGCTCACCTTAAATTTGGTGGGGGAAATTACCGGCGAGAAAGGCGGGGCCTCAAAAGAATGTGTTGCGCAAGGGGTGGCCAATACCGTCACGGGCGTTTTTGGCGGCATGGGGGGCTGCGCCATGATTGGGCAGTCGATGATCAATGTGAAGTCAGGCGGGCGAACACGGCTTTCTGGCATCTCTGCTGCGCTGTTTCTGTTACTCTTCATTCTGGTCGCCTCAAGCTTGATTGAGCAGATCCCCCTCGCCGCCCTTATCGGGGTGATGTTTATGGTGGTGATTGGCACCTTTGCGTGGCAGAGCCTGACCATTTTACGAAAAATTCCGTTAACGGACGCAGCGGTGATGATTTTGGTTACAGTGGTGACGGTCATGCATGATTTGGCTGTCGCTGTGGTGGTGGGCGTCATTGTCTCTGCCCTCGCCTATGCTTGGAATAACGCCTTGCGCATCCGCGCTATCATAGAAGAAAATGAGGGCGGCGCTAAGATCTACAAAATTGAAGGCCCCCTCTTTTTTGGCTCAATTGAAGGGTTTATGGACCTTTTTGCCCCTGCAGATGATCCAGACACGGTGATTGTGGATTTCATGAATAGTCGCGTGGTGGACCAGTCCGCCCTTCAAGCGATCGAAGCGCTCGCGATGAAATATGAAGGCGTGGGCAAGACCATCCAGCTCCGTCATCTCTCCCCCGACTGTCATCGGTTATTAAACAAAGCCGGACAGCTTATTGTCGATTCTGATGATGATCCTCAATATGGGTTGGCCGTTGACTATTCTGTTCGTACGGGAAGTTTTGGAACGGGGCATTGAATTTCATTTAATTTTCGATTTTACAAAATTGACCATATTTAAAGATTTATCTGGTGACAGATAAATGAATTAAAATCATAAAGTACAAATAGTAT
>JBCCMT010000135.1:0-5663 GCA_039026195.1 Pseudomonadota bacterium
CTCAGATCGCGTTCACGACGGACATCGACGACACGGTCAAGTCGCGCGAGATCACAGTGTCTGACACTGAGATCTCCGGCGCGACTGTCGTCGTGCGCGAAGCCGCACGCACTTGGCGCGGGACATTCGGAACTGATGCTGTCGCCACGGTGCCGATCGGCGACGACTGCTAATGCTTACTCGTACGCTATGCGGCTGTGTTTTCAGCGCCAACAACCTTCAGTGCGAATGCGTATTCCATCGCGACTTCGCGAAGACTTTCGAAACGCCCTGATGCACCGCCATGGCCTGAGCCCATGTTGGTTTTCAGAAGCAGCGCATTGTCCGAGGTCGCACGCTCGCGCAGCCGCGCAATCCATTTCGCTGGCTCCCAATAGGTCACGCGATAATCGGTGAGCCCCCCGGTGGCGAGCACAGGGGGATAAGCAACCCCGCTTTGAATATTCTCGTAAGGCGAATAGGCAGCAATGATTTCATAGGCCGCCTTTTCTGTGATGGGATTGCCCCACTCATCCCACTCCGGCGGGGTGAGGGGTAGGGTTTCATCGGAAATCGTGTTCACCACATCGATGAAGGGCACCGCCCCCATGACGCCAGCGAAAAGGTCCGGTTCTAGATTAACGGATGCGCCGACGAGCAGACCCCCGGCGGATCCACCATAGCTGACAATCCGCCCCTTTGACGTATATCCCTTTTCAATCAACATATGGGCGCTGGCGTTAAAGTCAGTGAAGCTGTTCATTTTTTTGTCCAACTTCCCATCGAGATACCATTGCCGCCCCTTGGCGGAACCGCCGCGAATATGCGCCACCGCATAAATTGCCCCCCGATCCACAAGGGACAGCACATTTGTGGAAAAGCTGTCAGAGATGTAAATCCCGTAGCTCCCATAGCCATAAAGCAAGAGGGGCGCCGTCCCGTCCAGCGGCACCTCTTTCAATCGCAAGACAGTGACAGGGATCTGCGCGCCGTCTGCTGCCGTCGCATAAAGCATATCCACCGTGTAAAGATCGGGGTTATGGCCAGAGGGGACGCTTTGCGTTTTCCGCAACACCCGTTCTTGAGTGCGCATATTATAGTCGAAAACCTGCTCAGGCTGGCTTGGGGATTCGTAAGAAAAACGGACCTGCTCCGTCTCAAACTCACCCCATCCGTGAAGACCCAGCGCATAAGCCTCTTCTTCAAAGGCGATGGCATGTTCATTCCCATCATAATCAGAAATCATCAGCCGGGGGAGGGCATTCTCCCGCTCCATCCGCACATGATAGTCTTTGAAGGGAATGAAGCCTGAGATATACCGGCCCGCTTGATGGGGAATCCACTCCTCCCAATGATCACGGCCTGGCTGCGCCACAGCTGCACGCATGACTTTGAAATCCACAGCACCGCCTGCGTTGGTGTGGATATAAAAATAGCTCCCCCGGTGATCAATGTCATAAAGTTGATCATGCTGACGCGGCGCGATGAGCTGCGGCGCCGCCAAAGGATCGTCTTTTGGAATGACATAAGCCTCTGACGTGACACTATTGCCGATAGAAATCACCACATAGGCTTCAGAGGAGGTCTCATCGAGGCCCAAAAACATCGCATCATCTTCCTCCTCATAGACAAGCCGATCTTCCTCAGCGGCGGTGCCTAAGACATGATGCTTCACCCATTTGGGGCGTTGATGATCATCTCGCTCCACATAAAAGAAACTTTTGGAATCCGCGGCCCAAACCACACCGCCATCGGTATTGGGGATGGTTTCGCCACACTCCTCCCCCGTCTCAATGCGCCGGACACGGAGATCATAATATTCAGACCCCACCCGGTCCACGCCATAGGCGATCAACTGATGGTCTGGCGAGGGTTCAACATCACCAATATCGAAAAAGTCCTCGCCTTTGCCTTCTTCGTCCCCATGATAGAGGACCTGCTCCGGTGCGCCCTCTTCCTTATGCCGGGCATAGATAGGATATTGCCCGCCTTCTTCGTAGCGGACATAATATTCGAAAGGGCCCTCTCGCATGGGCACGGAGCTTTCATCCTCTTTAATCCGCCCTCGCATTTCTTGGAAAAGGGTTTTGCGAAGGTCCTCAAGGTGCGCCGTAGACGCCTTATAATAGTCCCCCTCTTGGGTGAGATACGCATGAATGTCTGATTTGAGGAGACTTGGGTCCCGCAATACCTCTTGCCAATTGTCATCCCGCAACCACGCGTAAGGGTCCACCCGGGTGATGCCATGCTGGGTGATGTTTTGTGGGTGTTTTTCCGCCCGCGGCGGGGTCACATCGGTTTGACGGGTTTTCAACATGGAAACGTTGTCCTTTATCGAAGGCGTAAGGGAAGAAGAGGGTTGAGATAAAGTAAGAATACCTATTACCAGACCGGCGATAAGAACGAAAGCAACAATCAAGGCTTTTATGATTTTCATGGGCCCTCCTCTACGGGTTTTGCGTCCATGCGAAGACTATCAAGGGGAAGCACAGCCTCCCCCCCAATCGTGGGAAGGGAGAGGGACATGACTTCTAGGGAAAATTTCTCTGTACGCCACTTATCTATGAAAGTTCGCAAATCTTCCTGATTATTGAACTCCTTTTTATCTTTCCATAGAACCGTCGGCTCCCCCTCCTCATCCGTCTCTAAAAAGATGATCTCAGCCATTTTTAAGCCCTGGGGAATAGTGAACAACCAAAAGCTTTTCTCCCCCCGTTCAAATCGTAAGGCCACGAGGGCTGTTTCATTAGATTGAGAAAATATCAAAGGATAATGTTTTTCAAGATATGTCAGCACCCCCTCTGGCACCTCGCCTGAGGGGCGAATAGTCGCCTGGGGTGTTTGAAGGAGGTCTCTGACGGGTTTTGGGGTCTCTGATGTGGAAGGATAGCGAAAGGCATAGGATGTTTCGGCGGCCAGAGCCTTCTCAATCATCTCTACGGTTTTTGCCTCCTCCTGAAAGGGCTCTGTCGTTTTGAACCGCTCAAGCGCAGCGCGACCTTGCGGCCCGACCTTAAAGGCTAGGAACGCAATATCATCTCGCGTCAGCTCCCCTTTGGTCAGGATACGCTTTTCCTGGGACCCCACCGACCAGATCTCCGGTTGATAAAGGGGCGTATGCATCCCAATTCCAATGAGGAGGGTTACCAATGCCAACATAATATTCGCCTGGCGAGCAAGGCCCCAATGGGCTTTCAAAATCGCTGACAAACCGTAAATGACCGCATACGCACCGAGGAGGATCACCACCAAGACCGCTTCAATGCGCCGGGGGGTGAATCCTTCTGCCTCTAATCGGATCCATAAGCCGTAGGCAGTGGGGATGAGCAACACAGCCAAGCTCAACGCGATGACCACCGCTGTGCCTTGGAGAATTTTATTTTCAGCTCGCCCCTTTTCCCTGATGACAGCGTTGAAAAAGATAATCCCAGCGATCATGGCTGCCGACAAACTGCCCACAGGGCTCATATTGAGAGAGATGGCCTCAAAACCACGGACGGCGAGGATCCCTAGAAAGAGAGCAATGACCGTCGCAAAAACAGGCGCCACCATGCTTACGAGAGAAAGAAGAATGGTCTTTAGGGAGATGAGAATCCCTTCGCGATGGCGTAAGGTGCCCACCCCTAGCGCGGCGACGCCTGCGGAAAAGGGGAAGCTAAACCAAGCCTGATTATAGAGATCAGCCAGGGCTGAAATACCGATAAGCTCAAAAAGCCCCGCACACAGCCAGGCCACCAGCCACACCGCCCCCATAAATAAAAAAGCGGTAACAGCGATAACCGGCACGCTCCAAGCAAATTCGAAGAGGCTGGGATAATGGTTCGCCCGCTCGCGACGCTCTATCGCGGTGCGATAAAAGGGAACGAAAATGTAAGTGGCAATCATGCTCGTTAACACACTCACCGCTATGGTGCTTTCGTTGAGGCCCCGCCCAAAGGGGGCCTCCATCAATCGGGCGTATAAGGAGAAATAGCTCATACTCCCCAGCAAAACGCCCATGGCAAGCGCTGGCAAAAGGGAGGAGAGTCGCGCCTTTTCAGCGGTGATTAGAATGTAAATCGCTGCCGTGACGGACAAGCCGATACTGAGCGCTACCACAAGAGGCGTCGATAAACTGTCTTGCCGGTCGAGCAGGGTCCACAAGGCCAGGCTATAAAAGACGCCGGGAAGACCAAAAAACCATAACCGCTGCTGAATGGTGTGTGCAGGTGTCGATGGCACAGTCATAGGGCTCTCCTCACTCTTAGGTGTTCAGAGCTTAAACCCAAAAGCACCTATATTTAACAATGCTTACTTTCTAAGCCAAGATATGTTATTAAAACGGGCTTTTAGATTTCTAACTTCAATATTTTGTTCGTTGGCTGATAAATAATTGGCTTTCCATTTGACCTAGTTAAAAAATTTTCTGCTACTAAATCGTCTAGATCTTTACGCGCCGTGAGATATGTAACGCCAGATCGCTGACCGTGTTCTTTTATTGTAAGTCGTGAGTGTGGGTTTCGAATAGTTTGTTCTACTATCGCCACTTGTCTAATGTTAAGACGACGGTTATTTCGAAGGGCTTCAAGTCGATTTTGAAGTTCATTTCTTTCATTAGATTTTTGCTCAAGATACCCATCTAAAGCATCCAAGGCTTTCAATATAACGTCGAGCTGATGTATAATAAAATATGTTATATCGCCATTATCAGTCTCGGAATAAAGAAACGCTTTTCCATACTTCATGGGAGCTTCACGCAGTAACTTTGATATTGAGATATATTCTAGCAACCAATATCCTTGCTTTAATACATACCAGTAAAATAAAGCCCTTGCTGTTCTTCCATTTCCATCCACATAGGGGTGATCGTAAGCCAGCATAAAATGTAATAAAATCCCCCTTACAACAGGATTAAAAAAGGGATCCGCTTTCGTATAGTCTTCATTCGCAAAATCACATATTCTTTGTAGTCGTTTCTCTAAAGTATTTTCGTGGGGAGGAGTATGCAGTATTTCTCCTGTACTTTCATTTACAACGTTAATATCATGGCACGGCTCACGAAACCGTCCCATCATCTTAGAATCTGCCAAAGTATCTTTCGTAATGATGCGATGGATGTCATGAACGAATTCAATTGTTAAATCTTCTTCAAGATGTTCGCGGATGAAACTCATAGCTAAATGATTGTTTAAAACCATTTGATCGCCTTCTGAACGCGGATCATCTCCTTTTTCAATCATCTCAACTGCACGCTCTCGTGTCGTTGCTGCCCCTTCAAGTATAGAACTACTAAAAGGCTCCTCAATGAGCGATCTTACAAGATGCTGCCTACCATCTTGGTGTTCAAACTTTTTAATAGGTGATGCTAATGAGCCACTTGCACGACGATCAATTAAATGCAGTTGGTGCCGAAGACCGCCAAATTCAGTTATCGTAAATGAAATGGTTGTTTTATCGCGAAAACCCGTAGGCACCGCTCTCAGTAACCTTGCTCCACGGGTCAATATCCAAGCCTGCTCTAAGCTTAAGGTATTCGATTTGAATCTACGGCGAAAATCATCCCAATGATGATAGCGACCTTGACTATCTATAATGTCTCCATGTTCTTGTGTTTCCTTTAACACATCGAACAAATTTTCAATTGTAACATTGGGGGCAAATGCTGGCATTTTCATATCTTATATATAGACTATAAAATAGAAACC
>JBCCMT010000136.1:0-5630 GCA_039026195.1 Pseudomonadota bacterium
GTGCCGAACGACCCCAGCAATCTTACATTTGAGCCTGTCGCTGTAGAACCAGACTTGCCTTCAGCCCG
This sequence comes from Pseudomonadota bacterium, assembly GCA_039026195.1. Taxonomy (GTDB): domain Bacteria; phylum Pseudomonadota; class Alphaproteobacteria; order Caulobacterales; family Parvularculaceae; genus Parvularcula. The sequence goes on from JBCCMT010000136.1 coordinate 69, forward strand.
CCGCACCGATTGGCCCATGGGTGATCAGAATGCCACCCATAAGGACAAGATGGCTGCTTTTGAAGCCGCCGCCGATGCCGCCTTCGCTGATCCTGCTATCAGGACGAAGGCTTTTATCGTGCTGCATGACGGCAAGATTGTTGCCGAACGTTATGATCAGGGGGTTGATGCTAATACTTCTTTTCATGGCTGGTCTATGACCAAATCCGTGATGACTACCTACATGGCCGTGCTCGAACATCAGGGGCATTTGCGGATCTTCGAAGAGACGGACTATGACGAATGGGCCGATGATGAGCGCAATCAAATCCGCCTCGGCGATCTCTTGCGTATGTCGAGTGGTCTGAAATGTTATCGGCCCCAGGATTATCCAAAATCTGAATGGGACGCGATGGAATATCCACATTATCTGATGACATGGATTGATGCCACAGATTCAGTCTCCTTCTCAACAGCACTGCCAAAACAGTTTGCACCCGGCACGCATGGTCGGTATAAGGATTGTGATCCTTCTTTACTGAGCGGTGTTCTTCGTGAGAAGATTGAAAAAACAGATGGCGAGTATTACACTTGGCCGCAGCGCATGATTTTTGACAAAATCGGCATCCGAAGCATGGGGATTGGTGTCGATGCGGCGGGCAATTTCCTAACCGGTGCGGACGGTTTTGCAACAGCCCGCGACTGGGCACGTCTAGGCCTGTTATGGGAGCAAGAGGGTGTCGCGCCGGACGGGACGCGTCTTTTTGGCGACCATTTCGTTGATTTTGCTGTAATGCCGACCCCGGCTTGGACTATGGGCAGCAGGTATGGAGCCGGATTCTGGGCGAGTTTGAACTCGATGGACGATCCTTTTGATCTCCCGCGCTCAACCTATTGGATGGCAGGGGGCACAGAGCAGAAGGTCGCCATCATCCCCTCCCATGACCTGGTTGTGGTCCGGCTCGCCTTTGACGACCTCAAGGGCGGCCCGGGGCGGTCAAAGGCGCTTGGGCAAGCCGTGCGCCTCGCTGTCGATGCTGTTGAGGCGATGGAGCCTTAAATCCGTCTAAGCTTTGGATAAACAGGCTCTCATTATCACACGCAAGGCCCTTCACATCGTCGATGTTTATGCTTTCTTTAAAAAGAATAGAGATAAGGATGGTTTATTTCCACCGTCCTTTTTCGTTTGTGCGCTTACTGAAAAGCCGCGCAGGCAACCCGGGGCCCCGTCCCCCCAATAGGCTGGCTCTGGTGATCATCCTGATTTTGATGAACAATAATAGAAAACCCATCCTGATCTAAAGCTTCTTCTAAAAATAAGTCTTTTGCAAAAAGCTCTGCACGCCCATCGCCTGAGGGATAGACATAAATATTAGGCAGGTTTGCCAATTTATATCCATCGGGGTTCATAATGCCATGGGCCATATTGCCAGGATTAAAGTGACTGCCCGAGGCTTTAAACCCTGCCTCTGGGTCACTACAGTTTCCAATCCCATGAATATGGACCCCGTGAAATCCTTCGGTAAGGCCCGAAACGCTGACGCGGAGGAGAAGACCATGGGGCCCGCCCACCACAAAGGCTTGGCCAATCTCTGATCCATCTGTCCCCATCACCGGGGCACTGGCGTCTACCCCGACAGGGGAGGCGTTTAAAGGCGGTACAGCAACAGCAGGACTTGTTGCCTCAGGGGCTTTTCCACAAGCCGTCAGCGCAAGGGCGCTCAAGCTGAAAAAATGAAGAAAAAAACGATGTTTCATTGGGGTCTCCCGTGGGTTTGCCTGGCCCTAAAGTGCACATAATGCTACAGGTTAAGGACATGATTCTTGTCGATATAAATAGGATAGCCTGTGGCCGACCCCAATGACAACAACCCAACATCAAATGATGATGACAATGGCAATAATAATGATGACAATGGGGGCGGGGGATTGCCGGAAGGCATAAGCCCCATCTCCATCACGGATGAGATGGAACGATCCTATCTCGATTATGCCATGTCGGTGATTGTCAGCCGCGCCATCCCCGATGCGCGGGATGGGTTAAAGCCGGTGCATCGACGCATCTTATGGTCCATGCATGAGAGCGGGTTTGAATGGAATAAGCCCTATAAGAAATCTGCCCGCGTGGTGGGGGATGTGATTGGTAAATATCACCCCCACGGGGATAGCGCTGTTTATGACGCCCTTGTGCGGATGGCCCAGGATTTCTCCATGCGCCTTCCCCTCTTAGACGGGCAAGGAAATTTTGGGTCGATTGATAACGATCCCCCCGCCGCTATGAGGTATACGGAAGTTCGGATGGCCAAAAGCGCCACCGCTTTGTTGGAAGACATCGACAAAGAGACTGTCGACAAGCAAGAAAATTACGACGGCTCAGAGGAAGAGCCCGTGGTCTTGCCCGCACGGTATCCCAACCTCTTGGTCAATGGGGCGGGCGGCATCGCCGTAGGCATGGCGACAAATATCCCGCCGCATAATTTGGGCGAAATCATCAACGCGACCTTGGCTCTTATTGAGGATCCTCACACCAGTGACGCAGATTTATTAGAGATCGTGCCGGGGCCTGATTTCCCCACAGGCGCGTCTATTGTGGGGCAATCTGCTGCCCGCCAAGCCCTGATGACAGGGCGCGGCTCTGTTATTATGCGGGGGCGGACCAGTGTGGAGGAAATTCGAAAAGATCGGTATGCGATCATTATCACCGAAATTCCCTATCAAGTGAATAAAGCAGCGATGGTGGAGCGGATTGCGGGCCTTGTGCGGGATAAAAAACTCGAAGGGATCGCAGATCTAAGGGATGAAAGTGATCGTCAAGGCATTCGCGTAGTGGTGGAGCTCAAGCGAGATGCCAATGCTGAGGTGGTCCTCAATAATCTTTATAAGCAAAGCCCGCTTCAAACCTCTTTCTCTTATAATATTCTGGCCTTGAACCAGGGGCGGCCAGAGCAGATGAACCTCCGCACGGTGTTGAAAAGTTTTATCACCTTCCGGGAGGAGGTGATCACCCGACGGACAAAATTTGAGCTGTCTAAAGCGCGGGACCGCGCGCATATTTTAGTGGGGCTTGCCATTGCGGTGGCAAATATTGACGATGTGGTCAAACTTATTCGCTCTGCGCCGAACCCTAGCGCGGCAAAGGAAGAGCTGATGTCCCGCGCGTGGCCAGCGAAGGATTTGGCGCCCCTGGTCGCCTTGGTGGCGGACCCGCGCCATGCCCTTGCCGAAGATGGCACGCTGCATTTATCTGAAGTGCAAGCAAAGGCCATCTTAGACTTGCGGTTACAACGGCTTACGGCGCTGGGCCGGGACGAAATTGGTGACGAGCTTGAAGGTCTTGCGGTCAAAATCGCGGACTATTTGGATATCTTAAGGGATCGCAACCGTGTTTTGACCATCGCGCGGGATGAAATGATTGCCGTGCGCGATGAATTTTCTACTCCGCGGCGTACGGACTTTATCGATGCCATTGAGGTGGAGGATGAAGACCTTATCGCCCGGGAGGAGATGGTGGTGACCGTCACCCATGGCGGTTATGTGAAGCGGACGGCCCTTGATACCTATCGCGCGCAGCGCCGGGGCGGCAAAGGCCGGTCAGGCATGGCCATGAAGGATGATGACTTTGTCAGTAAGCTGTTCGTGGGCAATACCCATACACCGCTTCTCTTCTTCACTGACCAGGGTATGGTCTATAAGCTCAAACTCTGGCGATTACCCGAAGGGGCACCCACAGCAAAAGGCAAGGCCTTTATCAATCTGCTGCCCATCAGCCAGGAAGAGCGGATTACAAATATCCTTCCCCTGCCTGTGGATGAGGCGGAATGGGCAAAAATGGATATCATCTTTGCCACCTCTTCAGGTGGCATCCGGCGCAATAAACTTTCAGATTTTACCAATGTGAACAAAGCCGGTAAAATCGCTATGAAGCTGAATGAGGGGGATGTGCTGGTGGGGGTACATCTGGCGCGGGAGAAAGATGACATCATGCTCACCACGCAGCATGGCATGGCTATTCGCTTCCCCGTCAGCGCAATCCGGGTCTTTAGCGGACGCACCAGTACAGGGGTGCGCGGCATTAAGCTGGGGGAGGGGGAGAGCTTCGGTCAAGACCAGGTCATCTCCATGGCCATCCTGCGGCATTTGGATGTGACGTCAGAGGAAGCAAAGGCGTATCTTAAACATGCTGCGGCGATGCGCCGTGCTGCAGGGGAGGGGGATACGGAAGGCTCCGATGCGGAGGCGGAGGGCAGTGAAGCTGCCCTGTCTCCAGAACGAATTGCTGAAATGGCAGCGGCGGAGCAATTGATCCTAACCGTGACGGAAAATGGCTATGGAAAACGATCTTCATCTTTTGAATATCGTGTTTCTGGCCGTGGCGGAAAAGGTATTATCGGCATTGTTGCCAATGATCGGAATGGTCAGGTGGCAGCGTCCTTCCCGGTGGAGCAGGGGGATGAAATTATGCTGGTGACCGACGGGGGCCAGCTGATCAGGACCCCTGTGAAGGATATTCGCATCGCTGGCCGGAATACCCAAGGGGTAAAAGTGATCACCACGCGGGAGGCCGAGCGGGTGGTGTCCGTCGAGCATGTGCCAGAGGCTGAGGCCGAAGCGCCGATGGAGGAGGGGTGATCGTCTAAAGGGGGGTGAACCTAGGGCTTGTTGAGTATTAGGGCATAACACTGGCCGGTGACGAAAAAGCATCAGATTTAGGAGCGACGACGAAGGACATGCTGGCATATTCAAGGAGGAGTGACGACAATATGGTGCTTTTTCGCTCGGCCCCGTTGGGGTTCGGCCAAAATCGCGTTCATTTGCGTCGAAAACCCTCGAAAGGGAATAACCCTTCCTTGCGGTTTTCTCCTAAACGACCCGTGATTTTGGTCTCGAACCAGTGTCACGCCCTGATACTCAACAAGCCCTAGTGGAAGGGGATGAAAATGACAAAAATTGTGGGGCTTTACCCTGGGACCTTTGACCCCATCACCTTGGGGCATACGGATATTATTCGCCGGGCGGTCAAATTGGTGGACCATCTGATTATTGGGGTGGCCATCAATAAAGAAAAGGGGCCCTTGTTTTCTTTAGAAGAACGGGTGGAGATGATTGAGGAAGCCATATCTTCAATTAGCGCTGACGCCCGGGGGTCGATCAGTGTGGAACCCTTTGATGGGTTGTTGATGCATTTTGCTGAAAAGCAAAAGGTAAATATGATTGTCCGGGGCCTCCGGGCTGTATCGGACTTTGAATATGAATTCCAAATGGTGGGCATGAATGGGTTTCTCAACGACGATATTGAGACAGTGTTTTTAATGGCCGACGCCCAATATCAAGCCATCGCCTCAAAGCTTGTGAAAGAGATTGCACGGCTTGATGGAGATATTACGTCTTTTGTGCCGCCCACAGTGGTGGAGAAATTAAAGGCAAAAGTAAAAGCAAAATAGTTATATCCAAAAAGCCCTAGTTTCCTGAGCGGTCTTTCACGGCAAAATCTACCGCTTGCCGGAGGGCCGCTGATTTGGCTTCACATTCTTTTTGTTCAAGCGGGCGCAGGTATTGTGGCAGATAGTGTTCCGGCTAATGAAC
>JBCCMT010000137.1:0-5615 GCA_039026195.1 Pseudomonadota bacterium
ATCCAGATAACCGTGACCCTGTGATGTCTGGCTATCGCATTCCTGTGACCCGCGGGGCTCTACGGGCAAGTTTGCGAAATGACTTGCGCCAACCTGAACCCCTTCAGCCCAATGTGGCCGAGGAATATGAGATTAAGTTAGAGCCCCGGCTGCACCGCTTTGCGAAAGGTCATCGCATTCAGCTTCAATTGCAAAGCACCTACTTCCCTTATTTAGCGCGCAATCCCCAAAAATTCATTGCGCCTGAAAAAGCAACTCAGGAAGATTTTACGGTGGTGACCAATAAAATCCATTATGGCGGCGCGAAAGCCTCTCAAATTATTCTACCGATTTCGGAATAATAGCTAAAAGAATGTCCCATTCCTTTGGAAAAGGTCTCCAAAGGAATGGGAAAACAACAATGCTAGCGTTACCCTAAGTTTCGCCAGGATGGAAAAGAAAGCCCCTTATCTATTCCCTCCGACACATAGTCACGAAGTTCTGCGGCGGCCTCATCATTATCCTCTAAAAGGGCTGTGGGGGAAATTGCTTCTTGAATGCGGATACGGAAGACTTTCCCCTTTTTATTGAGTAGCTCATGAAAAAGGGTCATATCCCGTAGCTCTTCATTGATGGTCCAAAACCAATAATAAAGCCAACTATTCCGTGATTTGATGTTTGCCGGAATAATAGGGCACTCATATTTTTTGGCCAAGGCCGCAATGCTCGACTGCCAAGGTTGTTCTTGAAGCTCTTTATTCTCATCCATATAGGCCAAGCGGCCAGAGGGGAAGAGAACAATGGCGCGCCCCTCGGCAAAGGCTTTATTGCTCGCCACCAAGGTTTCGCGGGACTTTGCCCGGCTTTTTTTGTCAGGTCGCCATTCGACGGGGATAAGTTTATCTGTGAGGAGAGGATTTAACCGAATGGCATCCCCATTGACAAACACAATCACATCGGGCCGTTTTTCGATCAGCGCATCATGCACCGCCAGGCCATCGGCGATACCCGTGGGGTGGTTCAGAGCAATAATAAAAGCGCCATTTTCGGGGATATGCTCCAGCCCCTCCACATCCAACTCAGCGCCCAATAAGGAAGAGGCATGGGCAAAAGCCTCCTTCGCACGCATCCGGCCTGCCAAATCCACCATGCGTTTGGCAGCTTTGTATCCAAGGATTTTATTTAAAACAACGCGATAGAGCGGCCAAAATTTTGATTGGGAGAGCTTTACGGCCCGCTCTTTGATCAGCACGTCCACAATATGTTTGTGGGGCTCATCCTCTGCGGGCGGCACATAATAGGGGGACGTCGATTGCCACTGCGCAATTTGCCGATCCTCTTCAGAGGTTTCGGGAAAAAGGGGCTGACCGTCCGCCCCTAATTTTGCGCCAATGGATTTTGCGTCCAACTTTATACTGCCTTTTGCTGTTCTGTCAGATTGGCACAGGCTGTCTTCGCAAGGCTTAATAAAGCGATAAATTGTTCATCAGAAAAAGGATCGCCTTCCGCCGTCCCTTGCACCTCTACAATGCCGCCAGACCCTGTCAGGACGAAATTTGCATCCGCCTGGGCGGTGGAATCTTCGTCATAATCAAGATCCATCACCGGGGCACCGCCCACGAGGCCACAAGAAATCGCAGCTACTGACTCCGTGATGGGATCATTTTTGATCACACCATTGGAAAGCGCCCAATTTACCGCTTGGCGCATGGCCACATAGGCCCCAGTAATGGACGCGGTGCGGGTGCCGCCATCGGCTTGGATCACATCGCAATCCACTAAGATTTGGCGTTCGCCTAAAATTTTCATATCCACCACGGCGCGTAAAGACCGGCCCACAAGTCGCTGTATTTCTTGGGTTCGTCCGCTGGCGCCATCTTTTCGTTCTCGCCGATTGCGGGTGTGGGTAGAGCGGGGCAGCATGGAATATTCTGCCGTGACCCAGCCTTTCCCAGAATTGCGCATCCACGGGGGGACTTGTTCCTCCCAAGAGGCGGTGCATAGCACATGGGTGTTACCAAATTTGACAAGGCACGACCCCTCCGCATAGCGGTTCACCCCGGTTTCAAAACTGACAGGACGCATTTCGTTAAAGGCACGACCCGAAGGGCGCATGGGCATCTCCATTTGAGTTTATAGATAGATGAAATGTAAAATTACTTCGCCATAGACGAGGGGGAGGCCTCCTGTCGAGGGTGTCTTAAGCTGGCACCCCCTTTGCACTCTTTTCTCTGTTCGTGTTGAGGCTCCCGCCGTGCTGATGCCTCCACGACATAAGGGGGCCTGATGGGGGCACCCCGGAAAGGCCGTAGCTTTACCGCTGCGGTCTTTCTATAAGAGCAGGATGACGCTTCTCACCCATATCGACAGCCGATCTCGCGAAATTTTCAAAACGCTGGTGGAGACCTATTTGGAAACCGGTCAACCGGTGGGCTCGCGCACGCTTTCGCAAGTGCCCACTTTGGATTTATCCCCGGCGTCCATCCGGAATGTGATGTCGGACTTAACGGCCATGGGGCTGCTGGATGCGCCACATTCATCGGCAGGGCGGCTCCCCACCCAAGCGGGCTTACGGCTATTTGTGGACGGGTTAATGCAAGTGGGTGCACCTACGCCGGAGGAGCGACGCGCTTTAGAAGAAGAGGCGGGGGGGAAGGGCAATGCCGCTGATCTTCTGGATCGCGCGGCCACGCAGCTGTCGGGTCTTACCCATGCGGCAAGCCTGATCGTCACGGGGAAGACAGACCGTCCCTTGCGGCAGATCAGTTTCGTGCCGCTGGACACAAAACGGGCGCTCATGGTGTTGGTGGACAGTGCGGGGGATGTTGAAAACCGGCTGATGGAATTGCCAGAGGGGTTGCCCGCCTCTGCCCTCGTGCAAGCGGCAAATTTCCTCAACGCGCAAATGGAGGGCCGCACCCTTACCGAGGCGGGCCGTGCCGTTTTAGAGGACATTGAAACCAAGCGCGGGGAGCTTGATGACCTCACAGCCAATCTGGTCCGCCAAGGCATCGCAGATTTGATCAATACCCCCGGCGGGGCCCCACAGTTGATTGTAAAGGGCCAATCCAACTTGTTAGCTGAGGGCACAGCGGATCTAGAGCGGGTCCAGCAACTCTTTGATGAGTTAGAGCGCCGGCAAGGCATTGTGGACCTGCTTGATGCCGCCAAAGAGGGTGAAGGGGTGCGGATTTTTATCGGCGCGGAAAACCCGTTATTCAGCCTGTCAGGGAGTTCCGTTATCGCGGCCCCCTATAAAGACAAAGACCAAAATATTGTGGGCGTCATTGGTGTGGTGGGCCCTACCCGGTTAAACTATGCGCGGGTTATCCCCCTTGTGGATTACACCGCAGAGGTGGTGGGAAAATTGATGCGATAAAAGATGGATGTCTTTGTCTCTACCATCTTGAATGATGTTACGTCCTTCCGTACATGCGCTGTTCACTTCTCCGCAAAGCGGCGGGCCCTAACCTATAAGTGAGTGATATGACCGGCGACCTTGATAATAATGAGATGAATGAACCTATTCCTGACCATTTAACGGACGCAGCGTTAGACGGAGAGCAGATTAAAAAGCTGGCTGAAGAACGAATTGCCGAGCTGCAAGTAGAAATTGAGGGCCAAAAAGAACAGATCTTGCGGCTTGCCGCGGATTTGGAAAATACCCGCAAACGGGCTGACCGAGAAAAGCAGGATGCGTCCAAATATGGGATCAGCAATTTTGCGCGGGACCTGTTATCGGTGGCGGACAATTTTGCGCGCGCCCTTGAATTGGCACCTGAAGATCCCTCCCACATGGATGCGGAGGGGCTTAAGGGCCTCGTGAACGGGATGCGGATGACGGAAAAAGAGCTGCTGACCGTGTTTGAACGCAACGGTATTTTACGTCTTGATCCTAAGGGGGAGAAATTCGACCCGAATATCCATCAGGCCATCGCCCAGGTGCCGGGGGGCGGGGTGCCAAAGGACCATGTGGCGGATGTGGTTGCCCCTGGGTTTGTGATTGGGGAGCGGGTGATCCGCGCGGCCATGGTGACAGTATCCACTGGCGCAGAAGTCTCTCAGGAGGGCGGGGGCGAGCCGTCTCAAAACGGGACATCATCTTCGTAAAAGACCTAACGCAAGATTAAGCCTTTCCAGGGATAGTCCGCTTTATGCGGAGATCTCTTCATTCAATATCAAAAGCGTTGCTCTTGGGTGCAGCTTACGTGGTGGGGGGACTGCCCGCACCCGCAGCGGCGCAACGCATTGGCATGTCTGGCGAGACCGCCCTCGCTATGGCGGCCCACATGATTGAAAAGGGGCAGCTCGACGCGGCGGAGGATGTGCTCAAAACCCTATCGGGCGGCAATCCAGAAACCCTAGATATGCGTGTGGTGGATAAGCTTGCGGCGAAAATTGCCTATAAGCGAGGGGACGCAGATCGCGCCATTACCCTGCTTGAGGGTCTTCTGACCTATGATGAGGGGGATGTGAAAACCCGATTTGACCTTGCCCAGGTTTTATTGGCGGAGGAAAAAGGCCGGGCCGCCCGTAAGCATTTTGTTGCCATTTTAAAAACCAATCCGTCTGATGAGGATGAACGCGTTATTCGGCAATATCTTCAAATTATCGAAGACCGCCGGGAGGTTCGGTTTAGTTTTAGAGCCTCCGCAGCGCCGAGCACCAATGTGAATTCTGCGACCAGTGACGAAGTGTTCAATGCCTTTGGGTTCTTGCCCTCCCGCCTTGATGATGATGCAAGGGCGCAATCAGGGCTTGGCCTCTCATGGTCCTTAGGCGGTCGATATACCCCGAAATTCAATCAGCGACTAAGGGGACATTTTGTGGCCCGTGGTCAGATGACGGATTATACCAATGAAAAATTTGACCAAGCCTTAGGGGGAGGGGAGGCGGGCGTGCGATTACCGCAAACCTCTCAGCACGGGGCAGATATCACCATCGCCGCCACCTATGATCACCAATTTTTCGCAGGCGATCCCTATTCCACCACGGCTGGGGCGCGCGTGAATATCCTTAAACCTCTAAGTCAAAAATTTGCCGTTCAGACAGAGTTATCCGCCGGTCAAATCACCTATAAGGATCGCCCAGATTTAGACGGTCCTTTTTATGCGCTGAATAGCCAGTTGATTTATGCCCCTAAGCGGTCTTTACAATTCACCTTCGGTACATCATTTGCCCGGGAGGACGCAGAATTTGGGGCCGCTGCCAATGACCAATATGGTGTCTCCACCAGCGTATCTTGGGCAGCGCCCTATAAACTCCAATTGGGGTTAGCGCCTGGATTTTCCTTGCGCAATTTTGATGAGGTGGCCGCTCTTTATGGGGTGTTGAGGGAGGATGAACGGTTTGACCTCTCCGCCCGGTTGGGGAAGCGCGACTGGACAATTGGGGGGTTTTATCCAAGTCTTATTTATCGCTATACAGATAATAACTCAACGGTGAGCCTATTTACCTATAATCGCCATGGCGTTGACCTAGGCTTTGCCCGTTTGTTCTAAGTCACTTTTTGTTCTATGCAAAAACAACAGCCAGTAGAGGCAGTCGGTACCAAGATTAATTACCGCCCTCTTCCACTTGTTGGCCGGTAAAGGCGCCTGTGCCATAGCTTGATCCGTCGCCAAAGGTGAAGGTGC
>JBCCMT010000138.1:0-5601 GCA_039026195.1 Pseudomonadota bacterium
CCCAGCGGATGCGGTCGGTTTTTTTTGACCCGTTTTTTAGGGACTTTTTCGGTACCCCAAATAGGGGCCAGTCGCGCCAGCGGGTGCAATCCTCCCTAGGGTCGGGGGTGATTGTGGATGCTAGCGGCATTGTGGTCACCAATAATCACGTGATTGAGAATACCGATGAAATCAAAGTGGTCCTCACCGACCGGCGGGAGTTTGAGGCTGAGGTCCTGCTCACTGATCCGCAGACGGATCTTGCAATCTTACGAATTGAAGTGAAAGAAGAACTGCCGCATTTGAGTTTTGCCGATAGTGATACCGCCGCCGTCGGCGATATTGTGCTTGCCATCGGCAACCCCTTTGGGGTGGGGCAGACCGTGACCAGCGGCATTGTCTCCGCTCTGTCCCGTACCGCCGCGTCGATTTCGGATTTTCAATTTTTCATCCAGACCGATGCGGCGATCAACCCTGGCAACTCCGGCGGTGCGCTTGTGGATGTGGACGGCAATTTGCTCGGCGTGAACACGGCCATTTATTCGCGGTCCGGCGGATCAAACGGTATTGGCTTTGCCATCCCCGGCAATCTTGTGCGCAAAGTGGTCTCCTCCGCCATTGGGGGGGATATGGTGGTGCGTCGCCCCTGGCTGGGGGTACAAGGATCCATGGTGGACAGTAACATCGCCAGCGCTGTGGGCCTTGACCGCCCGGTGGGCGCGATCATCTCCGATATTTTCCCTAAAGGCCCTGCAGATAAAGCAGGGATGAAAGAGGGGGATGTGGTCCTCTCCATCGCCGGGCAAGATGTTTTTGATGTGGGGGCTTTACGCTATCGCCCCGCCACCCGGGAAGCGGGGGAGGTAGTGGACGTCACCCTTTTGCGAGACGGGAAAGAGAAAACTGTGCGTGTCCGTCTTGCCTACCCCCCCGAAACGCCGAAGCGGGATGAAACAATGCTAAGTGGCAATCACCCCCTAAGCGGGGTCACCATTGCCAATTTATCGCCTGCCTTAGCGGAGGAGCTTGGTCGCAGCCCCATGGGCACAGGGGTCGTCATTACAGAAACGGCCCCAGGCACCTTAGCGCAGCGATATCGCCTCGGGCGAAACCTGATTATTTTAAGTATCAACGGTGCGGAAACAAAATCCGTTCGGGATGTGGAGAAGGCGCTTTCTCAACCCAGTCCTCTTTTTGTCCTGCGCGTGGTCACGCCCAGGGGCCGTATCTCAACCCTCCGTATTGGGATGTAGGTCGTTGACGGATTTATTTGGCCAGGCTGGGTTGGAAAAGGACGCGCCCCGCCCCTTGGCTGATATCCTCCGCCCCCAAAGCCTAGCTGAGGTGGTGGGCCAAGATCATGTGCTGGGGCCTGAAGTCCCGCTGGGCCGAATGCTCGCCCAGGGGCGCTTATCATCGCTCATTTTCTGGGGCCCACCGGGGGTGGGAAAAACCACCATCGCGCGGCTCTTGGCGGATGAGGTGGCCCTCGAATTTGTGCAAATCTCCGCTATTTTCACTGGTGTGGCAGAATTGCGGAAGGTCTTTGCCGCCGCTGAGGCGCGGCGAGCGGCGGGGCAGGGGACGCTGCTTTTCGTGGATGAAATCCACCGCTTTAACCGGGCGCAGCAGGATAGCTTTTTGCCGGTGATGGAAAGCGGGGTCATTACTCTTGTGGGTGCAACGACGGAGAACCCGTCTTTCGCGCTTAACGCCGCCATCCTCTCCCGCGCGCAGGTGCTCACCTTAAATCGTCTGGAGGCGGAGGGGTTGGAAAAGCTCATCGCCCGGGCGGAGGCGCATCTGGGCCGCGCCTTGCCGTTGACCGACGGCGGGAAGTCGGCGCTCATCCAAATGGCCGATGGGGATGGGCGGTTTCTACTGGGGCTGGTGGAAGAGTTAAGCCGTCTTCCGCAAGATAACGCGCCGGTGGATGAGGCCCAGCTTGCCGATATCGTCCAACAGCGGGTGCCCATCTATGATGCCGCGCAAGAGGGGCATTATAACCTGGCCAGTGCCTTGCAAAAATCTATCCGCGGGTCAGATACCGATGCGGCCCTTTACTGGGTGGCGCGTATGCTGAATGCCGGGGAGGATCCGCGGTTTATCCTCCGCCGCCTGACGGTCATTGCCAGTGAAGATGTAGGCAATGCAGACCCCGCAGCGCTTCCCCTGGTGATCGCTGCGCGTCAGGCCTATGAGGCCCTAGGAGACCCAGAGGGGCATCACGCCATCGGGCAAGCCACAGTCTACCTTGCCAGTGCGCCGAAATCCAATGCCGCCTATAAGGCGCTGAAACTGGCCAAGGTGGCAGCGAAGGAGACAGGGTCCCTCATGCCGCCCAAACATGCGCTGAACGCGCCCACAAAGCTGATGAAGCAAGAGGGGTACAGCGACGGCTATATCTATGACCATGACACGCCGGAGGGGTTTGCGGGGCTTGATTATTTTCCACCGGATATGGCGCGGCAGTCTTTTTATGAGCCCGCCGGACGGGGTGCAGAGAAATTGATTAAAGAACGCCTCGCCTGGTTTGCGGCCCGGCGAAAGGAAAGAAAGTAAAGCTCATACCTCATAGGTTAGCCTAAATTTTTCCATTGATTCTCTATGTCATCCCGGTTTCGACCGTAGGGGAGAAGACCGGGACCTGTAAGCTCGGTATGTTTGGTTTTGTAAGAGCAGACCGTACATCTTCTATTATGGATCCCAAATGCCACTGCCGCTCATCCCCGCGGATGCGGGGATCTCTAGAAATCGTTCACTTCTTAAGATCGCTTTCAGCTAACCGGTTTCGAAGCCTTACCATAAAATGGCCCAAAATCCTTCATTGGCCTTCGTGAGGAACAGCGTTAGACTAAAATATCAAAAAGGGAAGATCATGCGATTTACGGTCTTTATACTCGCTCTTGTGGTTTTTACGCTAATTCTTCTTTATGTTATTGGAGATCGGCGCCAACCTTCCCAAAAGATGATTGAACAAGAGGTCGAGCTTCAGGCTCGGTAAATTTATGGGTATTTTTTCAAAAACAGCGATACTTGCCGTTTTCAGCCTGGCGGCTGGTCTGTCTTTCTCCTTTGCCAGTGCGCAAGTGGAACAGACCCAATTTGGGGAAGATGCCTTCTCTCTTGGTACCTTAACCCCGGCCACCGGGGCGATGGACCGTAACTTGTGGCAGGGGGCCCAGCCCAATGCCCTGCAGGACATGTTTTTAGGGGGGCCCACCACCTTTAACGACCCCCTTCACTTGGAGCTATTGCGGCGGGTCACCCTTTCCCCCGGGCAAAGCTTACCGGGCGCTGATAATTCCCTGACAGGGCAAAAATTGCTAACCGCAGCGCGCGCTGGATTTTATCAAGAGGCAGCGTCCTTAGCAGAGTTAGTCCCCAATTTGCGCAGCTCATCGCGGCTGGCCCAAGTTGTGGCCTATCGCGAGTTGATGGAAGGGGAGACGGAGAATGCTTGCGCCCGCGGGGCAGGCTTACAAGAGGGGCGAACAGGCGTTTTTTGGGTGAAGCTTCGCTTTATCTGCTATGTACGGGCAGAGGAACGCTCTGCTGCAGATCTTACGCTCAATCTGCTCCGTCGTCAGAATGCCTTAAGCGCGAGGGAAACTGATCTTTATACCTCATTTTCAAAAGGTCGTGTTTCTTCCTTTGTGCCCCAAAGCCCGATGGAATTTGCGATTTTACGAAGCAGCGATGAACCTTTGCCGAGCAATAGTTTAGAAACGGCCACTTTAGACATTAAAGCTGCCATTGCCCGTGATATCGCACAACCTGTGACCATGCGCGAGCGCGCCCTTTTAGAAGCGGTCAGCCGTCACGCGATTGATGAAGATGAGGCCCGTCAACTTTTGGCCAATATGCCCGATAGTCAAATCACAAAGGCACGGGAACTGATTAAAGCGCAACTGCCTGGCAGCTTGGAGCAGTCTGAAACCCTAGGCACCCTTTTACGGTCCGTGAGTAAGGATTGGTCTTCCTTTCAAGCGCTTTCCCTTATCTTGAAAGATATTCTGCCTACGGTGGAGCCCATCGCCAATTATGTGCCCCACGCGCAAGAGATTGCGATTGCGGCAATGGTGACGGGCCAAGCGGAGATTGTAGAGAAATGGGTGATGGCGCTAGCGCAAAATAGCTCTGACCCCATGTCAGAAACAAAGGCCGTCGAGCTTTTGCAGATGTATACCCTACAGGATATCAATTCAGCCCGCCGCGTCAGCACCATGTTGGGCATGACCCTATTGCCGGTGAACAGCGCGCCCATATCTGCGCGCCCGGTGGGGGCTTCCTTACCGCTTCCCCAATTGGTGAAGTCCGGCATGAATGCGGCCCAAGCCAGCGGTGAAGGGCCAGCGGTGTTGGTTTATCTCATGGCCCTTAATACAGAAAAAGATCCTATCCAAACCATTGTGATGGAATGGGCCCAGGCAAATATTGATTTGTCGTGGATGGAGAAAAAGGCGACTTTTCAGTCACGAGCCATGGCGGCGCTTTCGGGTCAATCCCCCCTGGTGGCGGGGCGCATTGAAAACGGGAAACCTATTCCGCAGATGAAACCAAGCGGCAATTGACGCGAGGCCTCCCCATCTCTGTGGTGATGTCTTCATCTGAAAAAGAGCCATCTTCAGTGAGGGATCTTTTCTTAGATATGATGAGTGTAGAACGGGGGGCCTCCCCCCGAACCATCAGAAATTATGGACGAGATTTAGATCGACTAAATATGTTTTTGCGGGGCCGTCAAAAACATCTTCTGAGCGCCGGGCGAGATGATCTTACATCTTATATCAGTCATCTGACCAAAACAGGAAGAAGCGCAGCGACCACGGCGCTTTTTTTGTCCGCGGCGCGGCAGTTTTATGCCTTTGCCTATGAGGAGGGGGTGATGGATGATAACCCCAGTGAGGGGATTGAGCGGCCAAAAACGCACCGGCCTTTACCAAAAGTTATCTCCGTAGACGAAGTGACAGCGCTGTTAAATCAGGTGGCAGAAGATGCCATCAGTTTAAAGCTAAGTTCCTTGCGATTACATGCGTTGATGGAAATTCTATATGCCACGGGTTTACGGGTATCAGAGCTTTGCGGGTTGCCCCGCGCTTGTTTTCATCCAGATCAGCCGTGGCTGAATGTGATCGGTAAAGGGAATAAAGAGCGGCTTGTGCCGCTTACCCCCTCTTCATTATCTGTTACGAAAAAATATTTACAGCATCTTCCGTCAAAAGATCAAAAGAGCCTTTTTCTTTTCCCCTCCCGCGGGAAGGCCGGTCATCTTACCCCGGCGCGGTTCGCACAATTGCTAAAAGAGCTCGCCGTAAAAGTAGAGATCGAGCCTGAGCGCATTTCCCCCCATGTGCTGCGCCATGCCTTTGCATCGCATCTTTTGGCGGGCGGGGCGGATTTGCGGGTGGTGCAACAATTGTTAGGCCACGCTGATATTTCGACGACGCAAATCTATACCCATGTGACTCAAGACCGCTT
Source organism: Pseudomonadota bacterium (assembly GCA_039026195.1). Lineage (GTDB taxonomy): Bacteria > Pseudomonadota > Alphaproteobacteria > Caulobacterales > Parvularculaceae > Parvularcula. The sequence continues at coordinate 5,458 of JBCCMT010000138.1, forward strand.
AGCGAAGGTGATGGAAGAAAAGCACCCGCTTTCGAAAGCATAATTTGTCAATATCTCTATGTTGTCTTAAGGAAGCCCCCAAAACCGGAAGAGAAGAATGCGCAGTTATTTAGAATTTGAAAAACCTATTGCTGAACTTGAAGG
>JBCCMT010000139.1:0-5569 GCA_039026195.1 Pseudomonadota bacterium
ATCGCCTGGGTCATCACCGGGTCTGCCGCCGTTTTAGGCTCCTTAGCGGATAGTGGTCTTGACCTCTTCGGCAGTCTCGTGGCGGCGGGCGCTGTCCGTTATGCGGCCACCCCGCCCGACGATAACCACCGCTTTGGCCACCATAAGGCTGAGGCCTTGACCTCTTTGGGGCAAATGGCGCTCATCGGCGGCTCCGCCACCTTGGTGGCGTGGGAAAGCGTGCAAAGATTGCTGGACCCCACGCCCCTTGATCGCCCGGCCTTTGCCATCGCTGCCTTAGGGCTGTCCCTCTTCTTCACCGTCGGGCTGGTGGCCTTCCAAACCATGGCGATTAAGCGCTCTGGCTCGCTGATCATTGAAGCGGACCGGGCCCATTATACAGGCGATGTCATTGCGAACGGGGGCGCCCTCCTCGCCATTTGTGTCGGGGTCTATTTCTCGTTCCCCCAAGCGGACGCCCTTGCAGGCCTATTGGCAGCCCTTTTCCTCTTCCATGCCGGGTGGCAGGTTGCAAACCAAGCCATCCCCCAACTGATGGATGAAGAGCTGCCCAAGGGGGATCATGATGTCATAAAATCTCTGTTGACGGAAGATCCAGAGGTCATGGATTTCCACGCCCTTCGCACCCGCCGGGCCGGGGGACGACGGTTTATTCAGGTGGATATTCAAATTGACCCTGATTTGAGTTTTCGTCAGGCCCATGACATTACCGACCGAATTGAATTGGCCATTGAAGCCGCCTTCCCCGATGCAGATGTCATTGTGCACCCGGACCCAGCGGGCGAGGCGCGCCTTGAAAGTCGCGCTTTGGAGGCTAAAACGTAGAGCACATCTAGAAACATGCCCTTTCTACAAATCTTAGATAATAAACTAAAAAAAGATTTATTTCACTTTTGGAAAAGAATAATTGTTCGAAACGCGCTTGGCTGTGAAAGCAACTTTATAAAGAACATGCTGGTACTGAAATGTATTATCATTCAGTAAGATGATGTCATATTCATCATTATAAAACGGGTCCATAGCATCGACAGGTGCAAACTCCTCAGGCTTAGCAATTGCCTTAGTGTTCGTGATATACCTGTTACCTTCAACACGCCATATGCCTTTTTCATTCTGTTGTGTTATTAATCCTTCGCTATCAATTGAACGAAACTTTACAATATATGTTCCGTCTGAAGATCTAACAGAAATGAATTCTATAATATCACCGAAGTCTGAGGCATATTTTCCGTACCATGACCCAATTAACAATTTTTCAGCGGTTTCACCAATCGGTGTTTCAGCTTGCAACTGAGAATTTTGCGTTGTTACAGGTGATGTCGTACATGCCACTACTAAAAACCAAATTAGCATTGATAAAAAATATTTCATCATTTCCCCCTAAAATTAGTTACTATGAGTTTCATTTAAAATAATGTATATCATAAACCTCTGAAAAATGAAACTTCATAAAATAAGCAGTAAATTCTTATAATTAAAACCTAAAAAACTCATATTATCAATACAAAGATTATTATACTTATAGAGATAGTAACTTTATGATATCTCAGCTTTTAGCATTGTACCTCAATCAAACAACCCCGCTTAATCCTCCAGCGATCCCGAAGCAATTTTTGCTTTCGCTCCTTCTCATTCATCAGCTTGCTAGGCAGCTCTCTTTTAAAGCCTCACCACCAGCCGGCAAACCGGCATGAAAAATTTAGCCGTCCCCTCTGACGCATTTTTTTGAAGCAATTCGGCCAGCTCTTCCAAAAGCTGTGCCCGCGCAGGGGCAGGTAGAACAAAGGCCGCATAGAAAAACCCTGCGGCCTCTTTCGCGACCACCTCTGGGGCACCCTGGAGGCTAAAGACGGAGGTTTCCACACTGACATTTGCTGTATCAAAAACAGAGTTCGCTAAGGTCGCAAGGGTTTCAGGGGTGCGCGTCCGGGGGTCCCCTAAATCTTGGTCCCCATAGGTAGGCAACTCCTCTCGCACATACTGAAAAATAAGATCATTAACAGCTTCATATCCAGGCGCAGCAGCAGGGTCTCCATCCACAACGGCTGAGAAGACACCGCCAGGGGAAAGAATGCGATCAATTTCTTCTAACACAGGTTCGACGGGGTCCATGAGTGTTAGCGCCCAATGACATAAGACCGCATCGACAGATTGGGGGGGCGCAAATTTCAAGTTCTGCGCCAGAGCTTCGTGCAAGACAACGTCTTTCCCCCCAAGCCGTTCCCGGGCCAAGGCCAACTCGTCAGCACTCATATCCACTCCCATAAGTGAGGTGAGATTTGCGAAGCGGGTATGGCACAGATCCAGCAAAACCCCACTTCCGCATGCCAAATCGAGTACACGATGATGACGCGTAGGTTCCACCACATCGCAAAGCCAATCATAAGACGTCTGCTCATCTTTATTTTTACAAGCGGACGCACAGCTTTCTGTAAAGCCGGGATGAAGGCGATGAACCTCAAGCAGATGCTTTTTTAAAGCATCTGGGTTCGGGATTTCGTTTGTCTTCAGACCATCCGTCCACGCCGTTCTAATGGGGTCATTAAATTTCGTTATAATATTATCTTTCCATTAAAAATCAGGTCAGTATTCATTTCTAAGCTGATAAAGAGAGGTAAGACAGAATGTCTAAGCATCATTGTCTTTTTCGGATTGATAAGGATCTGGCATATGAGCCCAATCGGGGGAGGCCGGCCAGCAGATAGGGTTCAAAGGGCTTGCCGCTACCCCCCCAGGGTCAACGCCCGGCAAAAATTTCTGCCAATCCCCAGAAACCATGGTGGGGGCATCCACCACTCTTGCACCACTGGCAAAAAATGTGTTGGCAAGGGCACAGCGGCTCACATTTGTGGTATTGCCCCCTGCGGTATGGAAACTTAAGTTATGGTGAAAGCTGACTTCACCAACGCCAAATCCGCTTTCATCTACATCAACCTCAGACTGCTTAAAAACTTCAGCGACTTGTTGGTCATAACTGGTGTCCACCTTGCTAAAGGGGATATCTGCAACCTGCCGCCATGTTTCCATCCCTTTGGCGAAGGCCAACGGCCCCATGGCTTCAGGAATAGCTTGCGCAGCTATCCAAGCAGTGACCACCTCATTCGTGGCGAGCGGAAAATGATGGTCATCATAATGCCAAGGGGTCCGGCCGCAGCCAGGCTCTTTAGAAAGAAGGTTATCATGATAAAGCCGTACACTGTCGACCCTCAAAAGATCTGTACAAATTTTCGCAATTCGGGGGCTGAGCACAAACAAACGAATAATAGGATTGGTAAGCCATGCCATCTCAGCGGAGAAGAACCGCCGACCGGCTTGGCCTGCTGCGTGCTCAGGGAACATGTCTTTGTCCCTCTGCCCACCGTCAAGGGCAACACCAAAATCTGCCTCTAAAACTGAAACAATTTCACGGCGTAAGGCCACCACCGCCCCTGGCGATAAAACGCGAGGCAACTTCACATACCCTTCCGTTTGGAAATGCTCGATCGTCTCGTCAGACAACGGGTAAGGCGTTGCCAATTCACGTATCAAATCTTGGAGGCCCAGTGGGGAGATCTTTTGCGGATCTGGCTCAAGCATTACCGCCGCAGGGTCTAGGGCGGCTTGAGAGCGCCCTTGGTCTAAGCAGTCAGCCCTTTCGGACGATGAGTTGTGCGCAAGGCCCACATACCAATCCCACCAGGCTTGATTGTCTTCCTCCCAAGGCCCTGAAACATCGGTGTCATCTGGTGATGTGAGGGTATGACCCTCAATATGATTGCCGGTTGGCCCGGTCCCTTTAGAAATGAGATAAACCTTTTTTTAGCGGCGCGTACAATAAATGGAATAACAATATCTATTTAAATTTAAACGTACCTCCTGCAACGGAAGCAACGCAACCAGGGCCGCTCGCGTCATGGTGACACAGAATGATAGAGATTAATCAAACAGTCCCGCTTGATCATCCCCAGGCGGAACAATCGCCTTCTTTTTCACTCTTTGAGCTTCCTTTTTAGGTTTAGATGTTGACGCGCTTTTCTTTGGCATCTCACCAAAGGTAATCCCCCGCTCCCCATCGGCAAATCTCAAGGTTGCATGTGCGCCGTCCACGGCGCTTCCTGCGTGCCGGATCACCTGCCCCTCCTCATCCATGACCAAAGTAAACCCCCGATCGAGCACACTGCGATAAGAATAGCTTTCTAGCAGCCGCGCCTGGTCTGCCACCCGCTTGGCCTCCTCCTGCCAGCGGCGTTTTACCAATCGTTCAAGACGCAGCGCATTATCTTGAACCCTTTCGCCCGCGCCCTTCACCTGCTGCTCCAAAGCGCGGGCAGGAAGACGAAGAGCAGCGAGGCGGTCCCCTGCTCTTTCCACCCGCCGGGCGGGCGCTTGCCCCAACCGCTCCGCCGCGCGGTCCAACCGCTGCTCACTGGGCGTGATCAACCCATCGGGGCGGCCGAGCCCTCGCACCGCTGCGGTTAAGGCCAACCCCCGCTGCTCCGCCAGGCGAAGGGCCGATTGGGACAGCCTTGCCGCCTTCCCTTCAACATCTTGCAATAGCTCCAGCCGCACTGGCACGGCCATCTCTGCCGCCGCCGTCGGGGTGGGCGCCCGCCGGTCCGCCACAAAGTCAATCAAGGTGGTATCGGTCTCATGCCCCACGGCGGAGATCAGCGGGATCTCACTGGCCGCCGCCGCCCGAGCAACCTCTTCATCGTTAAAGCACCATAGATCCTCTAAAGACCCGCCGCCCCGGGCCACAATCAGCACATCGGGCCGAGGCACATCCCCGCCGGGGGCAAGGCGGTTAAACCCCTCTATCCCGCCAATGATTTGGGCGGCGGCTTTCTCCCCCTGCACTAGAGTGGGCCACACCACCACATGGGAGGGGAACCGATCCCGCAACCGGTGCAAGATATCTCGTATCACCGCGCCAGAAGGGGAAGTGACCACCCCGATGACGCCAGGCAAAAAGGGAAGCGGCTGTTTCCGGCCCTCGTCAAACAACCCCTCCGCCGCAAGGGCTTTTTTCCGCGCTTCGAACAATGCCATCAAGGCGCCAGCGCCCGCAGGTTCTAGGGTATCAATGACCAATTGATAGCGCGACTGCCCCGGGAAGGTGGTAAGACGCCCGGTGGCCACCACCTCCATCCCCTGTTCTGGGGCGACTTTTAATCGCGCCGCTGCGCCCTTCCAAATCACGGAAGACAAAACAGCGCGATCATCTTTTAGGTCTAAATACACATGGCCGGAGCCTGCTTTGGTCACCCGCCCCAGCTCCCCCCGAACGCGCACATAGCCGTAAGCATCCTCTATGGTTTTTTTGACCCGGGCCGACAGCTCCGACACGGCATATTCAGGAATATTATCACTCATCTCTCTGCCTTACCGAATATTGAAAGCCTTTGGGTAGGGGGAATTTGTGTCTCGCGATCTTTCTTTCTATGAGGGGAAGCCGCATACTCTTGTTAGAATCGGCCATAAGCTGTGGGAAGCAAAGCTTCAATAGGATTGAAGCGTCATTAGTATAGGGGAAAGCCACGATCATGTCGGTTTTTACGATCAAACACCAAACATCCTTAGCGCTCATGGC
>JBCCMT010000140.1:0-5557 GCA_039026195.1 Pseudomonadota bacterium
CAGCCGAGCTTTAAAAGGCCATTCATCCGACCCTCGGCCAGAAATCCTTCATCGCGATAGGCATCTACCCCAAGGGCACCATGGCGTTTGGAGAGTTTTTTTCCATCCTCTCCATGGATGAGGGGCATATGGGCAAAATCGGGGGTCTCCCACCCCATGGCCTCAAACAGATGGCTTTGTCGGGCGGCATTAATAAGATGATCATCGCCGCGAATCACATGGGTGATGCCCATGTCATGGTCATCTACCACCACCGCCAGCATATAGGTGGGTGTGCCATCCGCGCGGAGGAGGATCATGTCATCAAGGGCCCTGTTGGGAAAGCATACCTCCCCCTGGACATGGTCTTGGACTTTCGTATCCCCATCGGTCGGGGCCTTGAGGCGAAGGGCGTAAGGCCCATTGGGGGTGGGGCCACTATAGTCCCGCCAGGGGCTTGTGAAGCGAATATTTTGCTCTCGGGCCTGGGCGCGCGCTTGATCTAACGCTTCGCCCGCGAGCCAGCACCGATAAGCAAGCCCTTGATCAAGCAATGTTTCTGCAACCTCCCGATGACGATCACTGCGGGCAAATTGACTGATCGGCTCATCATCCCAATCAAGGCCAAGCCATGTGAGGCCGTCTATGATTGCGTTGACAGCTGCCTCATTATGGCGGGCGCGGTCCGTATCTTCGATGCGAAGGAGGAATTTCGACCCTGGCCCCGCCTGCGCGCCCCTCGCATAAAGCCAGTTGAACAAGGCTGTGCGCGCGCCCCCGATATGCAAATATCCTGTTGGTGAAGGGGCGAAGCGAGTGATAATCTGTTGAACCATAAGGGCGCTTGTAGGTGGTGGGCAGGGCTGTGCCAAGAGGAGAAAGAGCGCCTTTGATCAGCGTGCTTCTGGTGCTAGTAAATTTCTTTCTCGTTAACTCGTCTTGCTTCCGCTCATCCCGTACAAGCAGGCTTGCCTGCGCGATACGGGATCTGTTGAAGGTAGGTGCTTAGTTGACGGGAGATCCTGGCCTTCGCCGGGATGAGCGGGGGGTATAGAATAAGCGATGAGCAAAGAAAAAACGGATATGACTATCCTATGACCACTGCCCGTTTCTTCTCTAATGCCCGCATCCCATGGCAAGCTTGGGCAGAGCTAGAAAGCCGTCGATTTATTCTGTGGGCGCCCATTTGCATGATTGTGGGCATCGGGATTTACTTCACGCTTTTTACAGAACCTGCTTTGGCTATTGGGCCCGTGGCCGTTTCGCTGGCCGCGGTCATCTGGGGGGTCAGTAGCTATGGGGCCCACGCCAAGACAGGGTTCTTCGCAAAGGTCCTTTTCTTTGTGGCCCTGGGCTTTGCTTTAATCCAATTTCGGGCCATGGCGGTGGACGCGCCCATCTTATCCCAAAAGGCGGGGCCGGTGGATGTGGTCGGCACCCTCATCGCCATTGAAGACCGACCCAGCGCCCAACGCTATTTGATTGAGCCTGACGAGATTGGTGTTTTCCCAAAAGAGCGTATTCCAAAACGGGTGCGTATCACTTGGCGGGGCGCGCCGGTGCAGGCAACGCCGGGGGATAAGATCCGTATACGCGCGGTGCTTTCTCCTCCGCCCATTCCTGTGAGCCCTGGGGGGTTTGACTATGGTCGGCAGCTTTATTTTGAACAAATCGGCGCTTTGGGCTTTAGTTATAGCGGCGCCATGGTGGTGGAAAAGGCAGAAAAGCCTGTCCTTTCAGCTCAACTCAGGCGGCTGCGAAATGCCCTGGCGGACCATATTATGGCGCGGACGGGGGAGAGGGCGGGGCCCGTCGCCGCTGCGTTGATGACCGGAAAGCGGGAACGCATTCCTGAAGATATCACCCAAAATTTGCGGGACACAGGGCTGGCCCATTTGCTTGCCATCTCAGGCCTCCATATGGGCTTGGTCTGCGGATTTTTGTTTTTTACCTTGCGATTTTTTTTCGCCCTTCATCAAGGGTGGGCCACCGAATACCCCATTAAAAAATGGGCGGCTCTCGGCGCGCTCGCCGGCGGCGCCTTTTATCTTTGCCTGTCGGGCGCAGCTTGGTCTGCCCAGCGGGCGTTTATTATGGCGGCAATCAGCTTTATTGCGATTTTGGTGGACCGCCGTGCCATTAGTATGCGCAATGTAGCCTTAGCCGCTTTTGTCATTTTGATCCTTCGCCCCGAAGCGGTTTTATCGGCGGGGTTTCAGATGTCCTTTGCCGCTGTGATGGCCTTGATCGCCACCTATGAGGGGTGGGACCGGAAACGGCGAGACAATGTCAAAGACATCAAGCGTCGTCCCACCTTAAAATTCTTCAGTGGACTGGCCATGACCAGCCTAGTGGCCGGTTTGGCAACGGCCCCTTTTGCGATTTATCATTTTAATCGCATTGCCGCCTTTGGTTTGGTGGCAAATTTAGTGGTCATGCCCATTGTGACGCTGTTTATTATGCCGGTTTCTATTGTGGCCCTTGCCCTTGTGCCCATTGGTCTTGATGCGCCCCTTTGGTGGGCGGTGGGGAAGGGAATTGAGATTGTCCTGTGGCTCACAAACCAAATTGCAAATTGGCCGAGTGCCGCCGTCTTGGTCCCCCAATGGCCAAAAACAGCTTGGCTATTGTCCATTATAGGGATGATCACCCTTTGTCTTTTCCGCTCGCCCATCAGGCTCGCAGGGCTTTTGGCGTTTCCCGTGGCATTCTTGTTCATCATGCTCACGCCAAAACCAATTATTTATATTGGGGAGGACGCAAAGAATGTGGGGGTTGTAACCGTTGAAGAGGGGCGCCAACGGCTAGAGCTTATGTCGCGCCGCCGGAGCCGATTTGCCGTGGAGACATGGCTCGAGGGATACGGGATCAACGAAGCTATTCGAGATCAACCCAAATTTGGGGAGTGCAAAAAAGAAATCTGTATGGTGAATGTCAGTGGAGGCTTCACGTTAGCGGCGACAGAAACCATAGACGCCACCGCGAAAGCCTGCCGCATGGCGGATATCGTAGTGGCAAGAATATGGGACGAAGCCCAATTAAGGGAGAGTTGTCCTGCCCTATTGCTTACATCCGTAAGTGTTTTTGAAACGGGACCGATCTCCATCTATTTGAAAAATGATCAGCTGACCCTTCGTGATGTGGCAACGGAGCGGGGGGACCGCCCTTGGACGATGTATTGAAGCCTTATGCTTTTATTTGAAATTAGTGAGCCGGGCCCCGGGTCGCAAAAACCATATAATTCACCTTGTCGTCCTCTGACACGCGCCAGCTATCAAGAAGAGGTTGATAGGTTAGCCCCTTTATATGCGAAACCGTCAAGCCTGCGGTGGTGAGGGCCTGCGAAATTTCATCGGGTTTCACAAATTTGCGGGGGTCATGGGTACCGCGGGGGAGCCAGCCTAAGATGTATTCAGCCCCAATTTTTGCGGTGACGAGGGCCTTTACCGTCCGATTAATCGTTGCCACGGTCATGAAGCCCCCCGCTTTGACCAGGGCAGCGGATTCGGTCAGGAATAAATCCACATCCGCCACATGCTCCACCACCTCAAGATTTAAGACCACATCAAAAGGGGCCTCGCCTGAATCTCTTAAGGCTTCAACGGTGGTGGCACGATAATCAATATCTAGCTTACTCTGTTGCGCATGGGCGAGGGCTGTTTTCACATTTCGCTCCGCAGCATCAATGCCCACAACTTCTGCCCCTAATCTTGCCATCGGTTCAGACACCAAGCCCCCACCGCAACCAATATCGATCAGGCGTAACCCCTCTAGGGGCTTTTTCGCCATGGGGTCGCGCCCGAAATGCTGGCAAATTTGGTCCCTAATCAGCCCAAGTCGAACAGGATTGAACTTATGCAGGGGTTTGAATTTCCCCATGGGGTCCCACCATTCCGCCGCAATGGCGGAGAATTTCTCAATCTCTGTATCGTCAATAGTGGTTTGGGACATCACTTATACCTCTTACGCTTAAAATGGCGCTATATCGAAACTTTTAAAGACTGATGGTACATTCTTATTTCCCGCTATGGGGGAAGAAACTGAATATAGCACCTCTCTTATTGCGAAGCGCGCCAGTATCCCCTAGCTAAACCCTCTTTGACCAAGCTAGGATATGGTATCGTGCGTAGAATGGACGCAAACTCTGTTTATCGGGATCGCCCCCGCCACGAGGATCGGGTGGTGATGAAATTTGGCGGCACATCCGTTGCTGACCTTGATCGGATTGAGCGGGTCGCCCGCCATGTGATGGCAGCGACGAAGGAGGGGAAAAAAGTGTGCGTCACTGTCTCTGCCATGTCGGGGGAGACGGATCGCCTTGTGGGCCTTACCCAAAACGCTGGGGGGGAGGGGGACATTTCCCGCACCACGGATTATGATGCGGTGGTGGCTACAGGGGAGCAGGTCACCGCCGGGTTACTTGCCTTGGTCCTTAATCGCCAAGGGGTACCAGCGCGCAGTTGGCAGGGCTGGCAAGTTCGATTGCAAACAGATGATAGCCATGGCGCCGCTGTCATTTTAGATATTGAATCAGAAGAAGTGGAGGCCGCCTTGGAAAAGGGGGAGGTGGCGGTGGTCGCCGGCTTTCAAGGGGTAACGCCAGAGGGGCGGATCTCAACCCTTGGCCGAGGCGGCTCTGACACAACAGCTGTCGCCTTAGCCGCCGCCATCGGTGCGGAGCGCTGTGATATTTATACAGACGTAGATGGTGTTTACACATCTGATCCTCGGATTGTAACGAGCGCACGCCGACTGGACAAAATATCTTTTGAAGAAATGTTAGAAATGGCCTCGCAAGGGGCAAAAGTGTTGCAAACCCGGAGTGTAGGCTTGGGCATGAACCATGGTGTCCCTATTCGGGTGCTATCGAGTTTGGTGGAGCCCCAGGATAATCCGCCTTGCACCTTAATTGTGGATGAGGACAATATTATGGAACGACGTGTCGTGTCAGCGGTGGTGCCAAGCCGTGCGGAGGCAAAAATCAGCTTATTGGGTATTCCCAATATTCCTGGTCGGTCCGCCATGATTTTCACCACCTTGGCCGAGGCAAAGGTCAATATCGATATGATCGTGCAAAGCCCTGCCCGCCATGGCGAAGCGGCAAATATGTCCTTTACGCTGAAAGAAGTGGATTTGGCGCGGACGCAAAAACTCTTTTCAGATCTGCAGGAACAAATTGGCTTTAGCGACATTTATATTGATCAGAATGTCTCGAAGGTGTCGATCATTGGGGTGGGGATGAATGATACCTCTGGGGTCGCAGCGAAGATGTTCCAAACATTGGCTGAAAAGGGGGTAAACATACAGAATATTTCGACATCGGAAATTAAGATTAGTGTTCTCATCCCAGCGGAATACACAGAGCTTGCGGTCCGGGCTCTCCATGATGCCTTTAGTTTAGGTGAGGTTCAATAATTAATGCCGCCCCCTTCAAGCGATACAGGTTTTGAACCGCGTTCTCGGTCTGCGCCCCGTGCCCTTTTGCGGCGCTTACGGGAAATTATGGCCGCTGAAGGATCGCCAGAAAATCGGCGCGATGGGCTTGGGGCCTCTATCGCCGCTAAGATGCTCGCTGACG
>JBCCMT010000141.1:0-5527 GCA_039026195.1 Pseudomonadota bacterium
AGCGACGGCGGCGGTGGGACTGGTGAAGACCCTGCGCGGCCAAGGGGTGCCCATCACACGGCTAGATTTGGGCGGGGGGTTGGGCATTCCCTATGCTGATAATGAACCGAAACCTCCCGCCCAAATCTAGCCTTGTGATGGGCACCCCTTGGCCGCGCAGGGTCTTCACCAGTCCCACCGCCGCCGTCGCTGCCTTTTCAAAGGGGGTCAGGGATGTAATTTGAGAGCCAATATGCATGGCCACCCCTTTTACATCCAGCCCCTCTTGCCCCATGGCGAACTGGAAGGTTTCCTCCGCCCGGTCCCACCGAATACCAAATTTATCGTCCGCCCGGCCGGTGGAGATTTTGTCGTCCGTTCCCGCATCAACATCAGGATTAATGCGAAGGGCAATGGGCGCTTTGACGCCTTTCTCCAATGCCACTTGGGAAAGGGCCTCTAATTCAGGTTCACTTTCCACATTAAACTGCCCGACCCCCGCTTCAAGGGCGTCAGCCATCTCCTCTTTGGTTTTGCCGACACCGGAGAAAACAATACGCTCAGCGGGGATCCCCGCTTTGAGGGCACGGATCATTTCCCCCCGGGAGACGATATCGGCCCCAGCCCCCTTTTTTCCTAACAAGGAAAGAACAGCGATATTCGATAGCGCTTTGACGGCAAAAGCCACCAGAACATCAGCGCCGGTAAAGCCTTCTGTAAACACATTATAATGCCGCTCTAAGGTGGCACTTGAATAAATGTAAAAGGGTGTGCCCACCTGGGCCGCCACATCGGTAAGGGCCACATCCTCGGCATGAAGAATGCCATTTTTGACAGTAAAATGATCCATGTAGATCTCCTAAAGGATGGAGGGGACTTAAGGGCTTGTTGCGATCATTTTGTCTCAAAAGCCTGAGGGTGACTTTCTATAAATTCACTTAACAATTTGCGACGATGCCTCCGGCGGTGGGGGCGGAACCTCTAAGGGAGATTTTCGACCACAGCCAGACAGCCCCACGATCATTATCAAAACAGCAAAAAAAGAAAAATGCGACATTTCCCTGGCTTGCGCAGCCATGGTAAGAAGGTCAAGAGAAAAACAGTCATCTTTCAGGTAAAGCTTTTCACCTCCATGCCCTCTCTTCAGACCCTTCTCACCACCCGCATTCTGATCCGTATCATGGGGGGCCTTGGGGGCTTGTGGCTGATCTATATTCTTTTTTCGGCGAGCCTTTCGAACAGCGGGCCTCAAACCATTAGCTTAGAGCGTGCTGCCGCCAGGGTGGATGGTTTCGCCCTTGCCTTCCCCCCGCGTCCCCTCCCCCCTATGCCCATCAGCGGAACAGAGGGGGTAATGACCCTCGCTGAGATCGAAGGCCAAACCCTGATTGTACAGTTTCGACCGGTAAATTGCGGCCCCCCTTGTGAGGCGCCCCTGGCGGCCCTTCAACAGCACCTATCGGAGGTCCCGCCCCTAAAGGCGCAAGTCATCACCGTGACATTATCGACGCAAATAGAGAGTGCGCCTGATATCCCATCATTCTCAGATCCAAGCGGCCAATATCGCGATTATGTGGGCACACCGCCTAAAATCATTATTTATCAAAAAGATCGGGGTGAAATCGGCCGGGATGATGGCACCACCGACTGGGCCTCCCCGCAAGCGGAGCGGTTTTTAACACGACTAATCGGCCCCTAACCGAAAGGCGGGTGGGGGGAGCTCAAATCAACCACGCGCTGATACGTAACAAGCCCTAGCCACAGAAGGGTGAACCCTTTACATCATTTATAGTCTTACGGAGGGACCCCATGGTCATACAATCGACGAAATCTATCATTTTATCTGGCGTTGCCGCCCTTGCCTTGGTGGCGTGCGGGGGGGACACCAACGGATCCGCTGGGTCATCAGATGGCATAACTTTAAGTGCATCGGGCGCCTCCCCCCTTGACCAACCCTTTCAATTAAAAAATGGCGAACCTTTAGATGTGGACGCCCTTTTACAATCCATGGAGATGGAGGGGATGATCGCCTATGGCGCGTCTCGCTTTGATGAGGCCCTTGGCGCCACGGTTTTGACGAACGTCACCTCGCCTTTGGATGAAACTATGCGTATCGGCCGGATTGAACTTTATGGGGTAGATGCGGAGACCATCAATACCCTCAGCGCCGGGGAGGCCATGGAGAAGCGGCAAAAGCTATTCACCAAAATCCGGGTTTTCGATTATAAAAATGAATTCTCCATCCCTGCGCCCCATACCCACGACCATGCTCATTTTGCACCGCATACCCATGATGATTTGCAAGGGTCGATCAGCTTTGCCGCCATGGAGTTAAATGAGCTCAACATCAAATCCCCTGGGCAGGAGGCGATGGCCGCGGCTGAAGATAAGCAGTCTTTTGCCATGGCAGCCGGGGCCATTGAATTTGCCGGGGCGGCCCTCAAAGGGTTTACTGCCCATATGCCAATCCACAGCCAAGAAGAAGGTCTTTTTGCTGAGGTTCAGGATATGCAGTATGGGGAATATAAAGAAGGCGAATTTAGCGGCCTTACATTACGTCAAATTGATTATACAATGATCCAAGGTGAGGACTATGTTAATGAACAGTTTGGTGATCTTGGTCCCCAAGCCGCGATGGTCTTAAACTCTCCCTTACGCAATCTGTTCTTCCCTGAAAAACAAAGAGTGACCGTTGACGAGATCAATTGGGAGGGTCTGTCCTTTGCCGGGCTTTTAGAGCATTATGCGAAAGGGGAAACACCGCCTACGGATGCTGAGGATCTTTTGTCCATTGGCGGCATGGAGATTTTGAACCAATCAAGTTTTATCAATGATAAGGAGCTTGGAACTGTTGCGAAAACCAGCATCTCCCCCATTGAATTTATCCACTTTATGCCGAAGGAAATCAAATTTGTTTCTGAAGGGGCCACCGCTGATTACACTGCCCTGGCAGGGGACAATAACCCTGAAATCACGGCCATCTTAGAAAAAAATGGACTGGATAATACCGAAGGGGAAGGTCAGCTTACCTATAAATATGATCCCAAAGATCAAAATATTTCCTTAGAAGCGGATAGTATTGTTGAGGGGCTGATGAGCCTTGATATGAAAATCGATATCGGATCATTCGATTACAGCGCTTTATTAAGTGAGGAAAATAGCCGCACGGAAGAGGCGGCCATGGCCATCACCATGGATCACATGCATCTTTATCTTGAAGACGAAAAAATGCTGGATACGATTTTTGCCATTGCCGGGGTGGGCATGGAACAAGACCCTGCCACCTTGCGACAACAGGCGGTGGGCATTATCTCGCTCGGGGCCCTTCAGGGGGGGCAAATCAGCCCACGGATCCCCGGCTATGCCACAGCGCTCTCCACTTTTTTAAATGAAGGGGGCAGCTTGAAAATTAAAATCGATCCAGAGAACCCGACAAGTGTCGGCAGCCTCGCCGCCATGGGGATGTCAAACCCTGCAAGTGTTTTGGATATTCTCAACCTCACCGTTGAACAAGAATAGGTTGATAGAACTCGTTTTGAACTTCTATAGCTTTCCAATGAGTGTACCCTGAAAGGGGTGCCCTCATTTTTGTGAAAGGCCCCGCACAAAATCACTCATCGGGCTTAAGCAATTTAAAAGCTCTTCATAGACCCCTTTTTTGAAGGGGACCACCAGGTCTGGCAACTCTGCCACCTCCCCCCAACGCCAATCGCAGAACTCCTGCTCCCCATGGGCTGTGAGGTTGATTTCACTCTCTTTCCCGGTAAAGAGCATCACAGCCCATTTTTGACGTTGGCCTTGCCATCTTCTCTTTTTCCGAAGTTTATATTCCTCCGGAAATTCATAAATCAGCCATCCGGGGGTCATGAATAGCAAGGTGGCTGTCTTCACGCCCGTTTCTTCATAAAGCTCTCTTATGGCGGCGTCCTTTGGCTCTTCCCCTTTATCCACGCCGCCTTGCGGCATTTGCCAGGGGTGGTCGATTGAGGGCTGAGCGTCATCGATGCCTATTCTTTTTCCAAACCAGACCCGGCCCTTTTTGTTCAGAAGACAAATACCAACATTTTGGCGATATTCATTCAAATTAGGGAGATCTATCACGGCATGTCCTTTACCACTGCGGATGCTGGCACGAGGGTCAATTTGCCCCCCTCTTGGGCAGTGATCCATTCGATCAGGGCCGACAGATTGGATGGATCCGCATAAATTTTTACAAGCATAGGCGCGCCCTGGCGCGATTGCTGGGAGATAAGCGTCAATTGCTGAAGGGGGTCTTCAGCACCTGGGGGGATGACGAGGCTTGTTTTGCCATAAGCGGCCCCTAGCCGGTCCGCCATGGCTGCCATCAGCCCTGTGTCATCGATAAACCCCAACCCCGCCGCATCCACACTAGCCAAAACTGTCCCTGCGGCTTGGGCATCTTGCATAAATCGGCGGCCTAAATAATTCGTCACAAGAGGATAGGCGGGCGCACGGGATAAAATCCAGTCGAGCCGTCTTGCATTCCCCTCTACACTATGGGTGCTGAGCAAGGCGGCTGACCCTAAGGCCTCAGGCACCATGTTTGTCTCTTCCATGGGGATTTCAATCACCACCTCATGCCCTTCTTTCCGGGCCTGCTCCATCAACTCAATCAAATCATTTGTATAGGGTGTAAAACTCAAGCTGACCTCGGGGGGGAGCGCAAGAATGGCCTTTTCTGTAAGGGGAAGGTCAATCCCTAGCCCACTTACCATCAAAGCGATGGGCTGTCCCTTCAGGTCACGGGGCACCTGACGGCGATAGACCTGAAAGGGGGTGCGGCCATCGGCACTGATTTTTGGTTTTGTCCCTCCCTCCCCCTTTGCCATGAGGGCTTTATCCGCAGGCGGTGGAGCTAACTTGGTTTCAGATATGGTCGTCAATGACGGGGTTGGGAGAGAAGCCCCGCTTTCCCCCTCCTCTTCATCAGGGGTCTGAGGGGCGCGCGTATTTGCGATCAAACTTGCATCTTCGGGAATGGTAATCACCACCGCCCCGCCTCCCTCTGCCTCTAAAGCATCCGATATCGTATCCACAGGCAAAGGGGCCTCTGGCATTGGTGTATTGATCAACCCTTGTGGGGAGGGGGGGCCCTCTTGAAGCGGAATGACGGTGTCGTCTTCAGCACCGCTGGCCGCCGTTTCTCTAACGGTGGCGGCATAGCGATCTGGCTCTGACGGCAACTCAATCACCAAGCGGTTTTCAGGCGCCTTAGGCACCGGCGCGAGGAGCACCACCCCCACCGCTGCCCCCATGATGGACGCCAACCCTATCCAGGCAAGGGTCAATCGAGTGGGGGGAGATTTTCGTCTTCGAACCATATCATCCTATCTTATATACCATCTATGTCTCTATGCGGTATGAGGGTTGGTTTCCTAAACCGTTTCGATAGAGTGCAAAAGCCATAAGAAGAATGGAAAAGGTCGACAAGATGTCAGAAAAGCGCTCAAAATCTTCCTCTGCCCCGAAAAAAGACCTGACCGATACGGCCGAAGCCATTGAATTGGCCGCCGCCGAAGAAAGACGG
>JBCCMT010000142.1:0-5522 GCA_039026195.1 Pseudomonadota bacterium
ATACGCTCAATCTGAGTTAACCCAAGATCGTTTGAGCTAATATCAAAGCGGCGTTCGCCTAAACTATATGTCCCATTCCCATTATCAATTGTATCAAAAAGTAATGTCTCTGGGAAATCAGGGTCCGTATAATCATAGGCGACAGATGGACGTTCCGTCACATCACCCGGAGCATTGAACAAATAGCGCGCAGGCGCGAAAAATTCATCCTCTGTATGGGTTGCATTTAAACGCCAACCAAGGTCCCAACCACTGACAAAGTGATCACCCCCAA
Organism: Pseudomonadota bacterium; assembly: GCA_039026195.1. Classification (GTDB taxonomy): domain Bacteria; phylum Pseudomonadota; class Alphaproteobacteria; order Caulobacterales; family Parvularculaceae; genus Parvularcula. The sequence continues at coordinate 275 of JBCCMT010000142.1, forward strand.
TTGTATTTGTGAAGATGTTTTCACGGTAATTATTGGTGTTGAATGTGGCGTCAATGTCAACACCATAGACGATACCCGCTGTGGGCGTGTTGTTACAAGGGGCCTCTACTTGAGCGTAACAGCCATTAGGGGCATCACTATCATAATCAAAGATATACTGATCACGATTTTCGTCGTCGGTGAACTCTGTGAAGATGGAGGAGACGAAAAGCTCATGATTTTCATTTGGACGCCAATCAAACCGGCCTGTTAAACCCTTGTTCGCCCGCACCAGATTATAAACTCGAATGTCCGTTCCCCGTGACCAGATCAGGTCTTCACCCGGCGTACCATCGGCCTCACCGGCAAATTCAAAACGGTTCTCAATATTATCGGTCACCTGGTTCCGGCGATAGAATGTGCCTGAGATCAAGAACCCCATGGTGTCGTCAGCGAATGTGTTAGAGATCGTTCCTGCTAGGTTAGATTGCTCACCGCCACCCAGCTGAAGGAACCCAAGGGCCGCTTCACCAGAGGTATGAAGACCAGGACGATCGAAAGGGTTCCGTGTAATGATATTGATGTTACCGGCGATAGACTCCGCGGGCATATCCGCTGTGACCGCTTTTGTGGCTTCAATGGAGCTCACAATAGCATTCGGGATCGTATCAAAACGAGAGGCCCGCCCTTCTGGGGAGACCACATTCAATCCATTAAAAGAGATGGTTGTCCATTTGTTCGGGGCACCCCGTAGGTTCACATAGCGCTCCTGGCCCTGGTCACGCTCCACAGAGATACCAGGAAGGCGCGACAAAGCCGCAGCCACATTTTGATCAGGGAAACGGCCAATGGTATCCGCCGCTACAACGTTAATGAGTTTGTCTGAAGACTTTTGACGAGAGTAAGCCGCGGCCTCTGAGTCAGCGATGGGGCGCGTACCGCGAACAATAATCTCATCATCAGTGGCACCAAGATCCTGAAGCGCAAGTGTAATCACTTCAGTCTGATTGCTGGTAACGGTGACAGTGCGTGTCTCACTCTGCCGGTTTTGGTAGGTGATGATGACTTCATGGGTCCCCACCGGCACACGGCCAAATCGAAACGTCCCTTCACGGTCCGTAGACTCACGAAGGTTTAAAGAAGGTATACGTACCAATACACCCTGCAGGTTAATCCCTGACACAGCGTCCGTCACCTTCCCGCTGACGACACCTGTTTCAACATTTTGCGCAGCAGCCGTTGCCATAAGACTTGCAGACGAGACGATAAATGTGCTTCCCAATAAAGTCGCACGTAAAAAAGCACTCGTGGCAATACGAGTTGTTTGAAAAACCATTTTTAACCCCTATTTTGATCGGATACCCTATGATCCGTTACGGGGCTCATTAGAAATTGATTATGACATCGCGTTTACGGTAATATTGTATTTCGATTACGACAGAAGCCTTAAAACCCTCTACAATCTAGGCATTTGTTGGGACTGCAAAAACAGGCGTTCTTTCTAAATGCGACAGTAGAACCTAAATATACACCGTGTTCGTAATAATATTGTCATAAATTACAGGGGATTTTCAATAAATGTGGGCACAAAGACACAGTCAATCCTTAAAGCCAATGTCATGTAAAGTTCATATTCACACTTTGTTATGCATCAGCCAAAAATAACTACGATAAATCATCGTTTTTATAAGAGAAATATGTGGATCATATGTAAGCTCACAAGAAAGGCATAATAGTGCTTATGCCATAAGGTTTTTCAGCGTAGCTTTACCATTGAGTATCAAAAGAAATCTTTAAAACTAGGCTTTATAAGAGTTTTATAGTTATAAAGATGACATCTCATCTAACCTATCGGGAAGGTCGGTTAAGCTCTTTATGACGGCTGATGCTTGTGCCGCCTCTAATTTAGCCGTATCGAAAACGCCCCATGGCCCCCGGTGAAGGAGAATAGCCTTCATCCCTGCGCGCCGTGCAGGGAGAATATCATTATCAAGCCGATCTCCCACATAGGCAATTTGATCTGCCCTAACGGAGGACACATCTATGATCTTTTCAAAAAAAGCTTGTGAAGGCTTTTCGACACCCCATGCCGATGATGACGCAATAATATCTGCGCTCATATTGGCATCATGAAGAGCGTCGACACAGCCCTTTGGTTGATTTCCAGCGATACCAACCCGATATCCCCTTTTTTGGAGTGTCGCAAGACAAGGAAAGACGTCCCTGTAAAAATCAGTTTGCTGAAATTTATATCTTTCACCTTGGGCCTGCCGTTTCGCCCAAGCTGCATCATAATCAAACTCAGCATCAAATAGGGTGAAGACATCACGATGCGACCGCCCCTGCTCAAGAAGCCGCCCTAGCGCTGTGAAAAAAGTGAAAGGCGGCACACCAAGATAATCAGCCCACTCTTGCCAATGGCGCGTCTCATCAATTAATGTTTCGCCTACGTCAAAAAATACGATTTTGATCATGGGTGACGTTACCCCAAATTTTAAAGGTGAGCGGAAAAACGGGTCCTGCCCATTTGCTCATCCGTCTCCCCCTATTCATCTGCATGTAGGGCACGTTCCATCACAAAAAAGACACTCGTATTGTCAATATAATTGCCATTCCAGCCATAGGGCTGCCCCCAAATTTCTGCAGCCTTTACGTCCGTCCGAGCAAACTCAGCAAAGTGTTCCGCCCCAGCCCCAATCGCCCAGAGGGGAACAAGTTCATTCGTGTGATTGCCGGATGCGAACTGATAGCCCGGTAAGACCCCTGCCCCTTTGTCTTGCACGGCCAAAAAGTCATTAAAGACATCCTCATCAGGATGATATCGAGCAGCTTCAACTGCGTTTTCCTCAAAGGTCGCCGCTACAGGGCCCCCTTCACTATTCGTCCAGGTCCCCTCCCCCCAGATACCGCCGGTTTCATGGTCCGCTGTTACGATGAGAAGCGTTTCATCCCAGCTTGAGTTTGCCTCAACCCATTCAATAACCGCATCAATGGCGAGATTAAAGTCCACCTGCTCTTCAATAAAGCGAGGCATATTATTCGCATGTCCCATCCAATCCACGGCCCCCCCTTCGATCATCAAGAAAAAGCCATCTTTATCTTGCGATAAGACATTCAGTGCCCCCCGGCTCATGGTGGCAAGGTTAGGCACCTCAGGATTAAACGCCACCCCAGATAAGGTATCTGCATTGGGCAAGTCCTGGCGCGCCGCTTGGAGAGTTGTCGCTGTACGCGCCACCCCCACCAAACGCTGAGGACGTATACCGCCAGTTGCCAAAGCCTCAAAATCTGCTTTCTGATCGATGAACGTATAACCGTTAAGTCCCTGATCTGACGTGAGTGAGGCGTAGGTGTCAGGCCCACCCACAAATTGGAATGACGTTTCATCCACCGGGTCCACCGCTCGCCCGCTCACATCGAAAAGGGGATGCCCCCCGCCCATAATAACATCAAGGCCGCTGCTCGCCATTTCGTTAAAGATCTCAGCATAATTGCCGCGGGAGATATTGTGCGCCACCACCGACGCAGGGGTGGCGTGAGAGACCATGACAGAGGCCACCGCCCCTGTGGCGCGCCCTTTTTTCATGGCGATTTCGGCGATGGTTTCAAACTCTTCTTCACCGCTCCAGTCAAGGTTAATTCTGCCGTTAGAGGTTTTGCGCCCCGCCATTAGGGCGGTCCCCGCGGCGGCACTGTCCGTATAGCTTCTAAAGGCGTCATCACCCGTGGCAAAATCACCAAGGAATGCATTTTCCATTTTCTTCCAACGGGTTGTGGGGTCATATCCCTGCTCCACAGCGCCGCCAACAATGTCCAACTGAGCCTTGCTTTCAAGGGGTTTGCCTTCATCATCCACTAGGTTTAGCGCAAAGTGAGACATTCCGTAGACCACAGGTTGCGTTCCGTCCGGCCGTTTTGTTTGGTAAGACTGCTTCCCCGCAAGGCCTTGATAATAATCAGCCGCGAGCCAGCCATTAAATCCAATTCCATCGGAAACCATCAAAATAATATTCTTTGCGCTCCCCTTTGCTGGATCAGAGACAGGGCGCGTTTGCGTGGTCATATCGCTTGGCTGCGTGGCGCATGAAGCCCCCGCAAAAAGACTACCAAGGACAGCTAATGCCAGAAAATGGGTGCTCGTCATCGCAAAAGCTCCTTCACTTTTCGAAAAAGACATTTGATGCGCCTATCAACTGATTGTTACAGTATTTTAACACCCCCCTGTTTTTGTAACACTATATTTGCTGAGTTGTCCCAGCTATAGGTTACAGGTTTGATATTGATGGGAATGGGGTATCTGCCCCGCAACCTAGCTGACAATGTTCCGGAAAAGCTTTTTCAAACTGAAAATAGGACCTTCTACTGATTAGACCCAAACTTTCGCATTTCATTCCGAGCAATGACCATTCGATGGACAGCGTCAGGTCCATCGGCAAGGCGTAAGGTACGCACACCCGTCCAAAGGGCCGCAAGGGGCGTGTCTTGACTAACCCCCATGCCCCCATGCATTTGGATGGCTTCGTCAATCACCTTTAAGGCGGTGCGGGGCGCGGCCACTTTCACATGGGAGATCCAGGGGGCCGCCGCCTTCGGGTCGCCCTGGTCCATTTGCCAAGCCGCGCGCAGACAAATGAGCCGCGTTTCCTCAATACTCATCCGGCATTCAGCAATAATATCAGGGTTTTGCCCTAAGCGTGCGAGGGGTTTGCCAAAGGCGACCCGTTCCCGTGACCGTGCACACATCAACTCAAAGGCACGCTCCGCCTGACCAATGGCCCGCATGGCGTGATGGATACGGCCAGGCCCTAAGCGCGCTTGGCTGATTTCAAACCCGCGCCCCTCCCCCAAAATGATATTTTCTTGCGGTACACGCACATTTGTAAATCGAATATGCATATGGCCATGGGGCGCATCGTCATTTCCAAAAACTTCCATAGGGCGGAGGATCTCCACCCCCGGCGTGTCAGCCGGCACAAGAATTTGGGAATGGCGCTTATGGCGGGCATCATTTTCTGGATCTGTCAGAGCCATGACGATATAAATTTTACAACGGGTGTCCCCTGCGCCTGAGGCCCACCATTTCTCCCCGTTCAAAACCCAACTGTCCCCATCCTTTTTGGCCTCTAAGGAAATATTCGTCGCATCGGAGGAGGCCACATCAGGTTCGGTCATTAAATAGGCGGACCGAATCTTCCCCTCTAGTAAATCGTTGAGCCATTCAGTCTTTTGCGATGGTGTGCCAAAGCGTTCGATCACTTCCATATTCCCC
>JBCCMT010000143.1:0-5418 GCA_039026195.1 Pseudomonadota bacterium
CCGCTCAAATCCAAAGCCCTCTTCGAAGACAAAATCTAACATCCCCGTGCGGTGGGGGTCCGTATCGGTCCAAATATGGGCCCGCCAGGAACGAAATCCATTCGGCTTTTCCTCCGTTAGGGGAGAGTTTGCAAAAAGCGCAGTGGCGAGGGGTTGAAGGGCGAGGGAAACCCGGAATTTTTTGACCATATCCGCCTCACTCTCATAATCGAGATTGACTTGTACTGTGGCGGTCCGATGCATCATATCAAGGCCTAGATTGCCCACCTTGGGCATATGAGCCCGCATGATGCTGTAGCGCCCCTTGGGCACTTTAGGCATATCATCCCTTGTCCATTGCGGGGTGGCGCCAAGACCGATGAAGCCCACCCCCATGGGCTCGGCCACCGCTTTGACCTCCGCCAGGTGGGTATGCACCTCGTTACAGGTGTCGTGAATATGCTCAAGCGGCGCGCCAGAGAGCTCAAATTGCCCGCCAGGTTCAAGGGTGATAGAGGCGCCATGTTTCTTCAGCGCAACGAGATTCTCCCCTTCATGTATTTTTTCCCACCCAAATTGATCACTTAACCCGCGCAAAACCGCTTCGATGGAGGTCTCACCGGCAAAAGGAAGAGGGGCAAGGCTATCCCAAATAAAACCGAATTTCTCATGCTCTGTCCCAATGCGCCAATCGGGCTTTGGCTTACAGCCGCTGGCCAAAAGATCTGTGAAATCATTAATCGTTTCCACAGGGGGAAGGTTTTCGCGAGCGCTCGCATCCAATTGTGTCATTTAAAACAAAATCCAAAGTTCTTAATGCCCTCAACTAAGCTGATATGAAGGGAAGACCAAGCCCTGATTTTACGTCATATCGCCAATATTGGCCTGCCACAGGGTGAGGCCCACAATGACGGCTGTTTCCGCTTTTAAAATACGGGGGCCCAGATGGATGGGCAGGACATTTGGTTTTGCCCGCAACATTTGTCTTTCCTCTGGGGTAAAACCCCCCTCCGGTCCAACCAAAAGGGCCCAAGGGGATGAAGGGGATGAAGGGGCTTGAGAAGATAAAGATGAAAAGGCTCGATTGCCGAGCGGAGCATGACCAGTCTGGCCGCCCCACCGCATGGTGGGGCTATCCCCCGCCTCATCGGCATATAAAATAGTGGACGCCCCCAGCTGCGCCAAAGCATCTTCTAAGGGGGTCAACCCATGTAGCTCAGGCACATCCAGCCGCTCACACTGTTCTGCCGCTTCGATTGCGATCGCCTCAAAACGATCCTTAGAGATACGGTTTGTGATGGTACGCGCCGTGGTGATAGGGTGAAAAGCAGACACCCCAAGCTCTGTTGCTTTTTGGATAATAAAGTCCGTAGGCCCCTTTTTCACAGGGGCGAATAATAAAGTAATAGGCGGGGATGATATTTGCGGACGCGTTTGTTCCTTTAGAACGACTTGTGCCTGTTTACGGGACACTTCACAAAGCTGGCCTCGCCACTCCCCCTCTTGGCCATTGAACAAGAGGACATCATCCCCCGCCTTCAGACGGAGCACCTTCACAAGATAATGGGCTTGATCTCGGTCGAGGTGAAAGGTCTCTCCCTCACGAAGAGGCGCTTTTGTGTAAAGGCGGGGTGGCGGTTTCGCCATCTTGAGAGACTAAAATGGAATTTCGTCATCAAGGTCGAAATTCTGACCGCCTGGAGGGCCCTCACTCATCTGACCGCCACTATTGCCCCCTGAGATTTGTTGGCCATAGCCCCCGCCCATGCTGTCACCGCCAGAATTACGGCTGTCAAGCATAGTCAGCTCTGAGCGGTAGGGGCGCAACACTACCTCTGTGGTATACCGATCATTCCCATCCTTATCCTGCCATTTGCGGGTTTCAAGCTGACCCTCAATATAAACTTTTGACCCTTTTTTCAGGTAATTTTGCGCGACCCGCACCAAGGGTTCAGAAAAGATAGATACACGGTGCCATTCGGTCCGCTCTTTCCGTTCGCCCGTGGCTTTATCCTTCCAACTTTCCCCCGTGGCGATGGAAAAGCTACAAACCTGACCGCCATTGTTAAAGGATCGCACCTCCGGGTCCTGGCCCAAATTTCCCACCAAAATGACTTTATTTACACTACCCGCCATAGCTGGCCTCCGCTTTTACACTTGTTTTGTGGGGCGACCTTACGCCTGCGCTCGCCACAATGGTAAACAAAATATAAAATAGTTTTGCACAAAATGTTCGCTTAATGTTCTAATTTATTATGTGTAAAATTGCAATGTCTTAGGCGAAAATATCTTCCACGTTTCCTCATGAAAGTGATGGTCATCCCCTTCCCCCCTGTGATACGGCCCGCTGCGTATTCCTCTGATTTTAAGAAAGCGCTATGATGACCTCAAAACTCTTTTTAACGGCGGCTGTAATTTTTACGCCAACCCTTACCCCTGTGGCGATGGCACAATCCAGCGCCGCATCAAGTGATGGTGAAGATCAAATCATTGTAACGGGCTCTCCCCTCGCCCGCGTTTCCAGTGAGACCCTTTATAGTATTTCAGTGGTGGAAGCGGATGAGCTGCAGCGCAAGGGCGCGAGCACCATTGGCGAAGCCTTGCGGACCCAGCCTGGGGTCAACTCAACTTTCTTTGGCGCCGGCGCGTCTCGCCCGATCATTCGGGGCCAAGGGGGCGACCGTGTCCGCGTCCTTGATAATGGCATCGGCTCTATTGATGCCTCTTCCTCTAGCCCCGACCATGCGGTTGCAGTGGAACCTGCTTTAGCAACCCGGGTTGAAATCCTCCGCGGGCCAGGGGTCTTACGCTATGGCAGTTCCGGCGCGAGCGGCATTGTCAATGTTATCGATGGCCGCCTGCCCACGGAAACTCCAGAGGGCGATATTGACGGGGCGCTCCGCATCGGCGGCAGCAGCGTTGATGAAGGCAGAGACCTTGCGGGCGGGGTCACCATAAAGGCGGGTGAGATTGGCGATGTCGACATCCTTCTTCATGCGCAGAGCACTTGGCGAGAAACAGAGGATTATGACATCCCCGGTTTTGCCGAAAGCGCCGCCTTCCGCGCCCTGGAAGAAGATGACCATGACGAAGAGCATGAAGGCGAAGACCATGAGGAGGAAGAAGAAGCCCGTGATATCCTTCCAAATTCTTTCACCGAAAGCCAATCCATCGCCGGGGGCCTCTCCTTTATAGGCGAAAAAGGGTTTTTCAGCTTCGCCGTGAAACAGTTTGAGACCACCTACGGCATCCCCGGCGGGCATGAACATGCCCATGAAGAGGGTGAGGAAGAAGAGGAGGAAGGCGAAGAAGAGGAAAATGTCTTCATCGACCTTGAACAGACGCGCTATGATATAAAAGCCAGATATGACTTCGGCGGCGCCGTGATTGAGGCGGTGACCTTAGATGCGGGCCTTGCGGACTATAGCCATATAGAATTTGAAGGCCCTGGCGAGGTGGGAACCGTCTTCAGCAATGAGGGGTGGGAAGCCCGCCTAGAAGCCATTCAGGCCATCCGCGGCAACTGGCGCGGGGCAACGGGCCTAAAACTCCGCCAGCGGGATTTCTCTGCCTTGGGGCAAGAAGCCTTTGTGCCACCGACGGTGACAGACCAATATGGTATCTACACGTTCCAAGAGCTTCGCTTTGGAGATATTCTGACCGAAGCCGCATTGCGCTATGAGCATACTGAGCATGAGCGTGAGGAAGACAGCTTTACGCGAAGTTTTGATGCCACCAGCGTTGCTTTGAGTGGACAGTATAACTTTGACAATAACCTTCGTATCAGTGGCAATATCTTCCGTACAGAACGCGCGCCCACCACTGAAGAGTTATTTGCCAATGGCCCTCATCTAGCCACCGGCCAATTTGAGATTGGCGATGTGAATTTGGATAAGGAAGTGGCTACAGGCGTTGAAGGCATTACCAGCATCGATGGGGACTGGGGCCAACTTCAAATTGCGCTTTTCTATACGAGCTATGAAGATTATATCTATGAAGTCGCCACAGGCGAGGAAGAAGACGAGCTCCCCGTCTTTATGTTTATGACCAATGACGCGACCTTGCAAGGGGTGGAAATCGAAGCGGGTTTGAACCTTTGGGCCGCTGGCGCTTTTGATTTTTCAGGTGATGCTGTGATTGATATGGTGCAAGCTGAACTAGATGTGGAGGGGAATGACAATATCCCCCGCATTCCGCCCCTCGGCACCACCATTGGCTTTAATGCCAATAGCGCTATCCTCGATGCAAGGGCAGAAATGGAGTATGCGGCCGAACAAGACAGTATTAGTAATTTTGAACTGCCCACGGATGATTATACACTCTTTAACTTATATGTGGACTGGCGCCCCTTCCAAGAGGCGCAAGACCTAACGATCAGTGCAGCAGTTCTTAATGCTTCTGACAAACAGGCCCGGGTGCATAGTTCGTTCTTAAAAGATGAGGTGCCTTTGCCCGGCCGGAATTATCGCCTGTCCGTGAGATATGCTTTTTAACGCGAGCAATTAGAGACTATCGGCACGTATATTGATTAATAAACCCCTCCCGAGTGGGGAGCTGTAAATAGCCCCCCTACTCCACCGGAAATCCGCGTTCCCGCATCAGCGCATTCACATCGACGGGACGACCGCGAAAGCTTGCATACCCTTCAGAGGGGTCAATTGTATTCCCCACAGAGAGAATATGATCGATAAATTTTTGCCCTGTTTCAGGGTCAAGCGGGTTCTTCGCCTCTTCAAAGGCCTCCCATGCGTCCGCGGCAAATGTATCTGCCCAAAGGTAAGAGTAATATCCCGCAGCATAGCCTTCACCGGAGAAAACATGGGCAAATTGCGGGGTGCGATGGCGCATCGGCAGCTCATCGGGCATTCCGATATCTTCTAAAATCTCCCGCTCAATGGCATCGATGTCTACATCCGACGCATCCGCAAGGGTGTGCAGCCGCATATCGACAAAGGCACTGGCCAAATATTCCGTGGTCGCAAAACCCTGGTTAAAGGTCTCAGCCTTTTTAATTTTTTCAACTAAAGTCTCGGGAATAGGGTCACCGGTTTCATGGTGCAGCGCAAATTGGGAGAGGAATTCTGATGTCATCAACCAATTTTCATGGACTTGGCTTGGAAACTCCACATAATCCCGCGGCACGGCCGTTCCAGACAAAGAGGGATAGGTCACATCAGAAAGTAACCCGTGTACCGCATGACCAAACTCATGGAGAAGGGTCGTTGCAACATCCCAAGAAATCAGGGTTGGCTCCCCCTCCGCGCCTTTGATAAAATTTGAATTGTTTGAGACGATTACAGGGGTTGCCCCATCAAGTTTATCTTGGGTTCGAAATTAAGACAATCATCCCGTAACACCAGGTTAACTAGTCAGCGTGAAAGTGACAGTATGTATTGCTGCACATTCTGAATGTGGGCCACTAATCATCGACACCACAAC
>JBCCMT010000144.1:0-5401 GCA_039026195.1 Pseudomonadota bacterium
ATGAGGAGGGCCAGCCCCGTCTGGTTCACATCCCGGTCATTAAAGGCGGATTGGCCCGCCCCCAGCTGCTGGGTCACATCCCCTGCCATATCCTGGAAAAGGGCGGCACACAGAAAATCGGGCATGGCGATGAGGGCCGCCGCAGCGGGGAGGGCGAAAAAGAGGGCAATTTCGAGCCCCTTATTTAATGTATCTACCGCGCCCTTTTCATCCCCAGCGGTGATGGACCGGCCAATGGCGGGCATCAGGACAATGCCCAGGGCAATACCAATCATGGCGAGGGGCAATTGGTAAAGCTGGTCCGCATAAATGAGCCAAGAGACAGCGCCGTCTTGGCGAGAGGCAATATTGGTGCCGATGATGGCATTCACCTGCAGCGCACTGGCGCCAATAAAGCCTGGCGTGCCTAAGACCAGCATCCGCTTCACCGCGCCGGTAAAGCGGGGCAGCCGGAGGCGGAGCAAGAGCTTTGAGCGAAGGGCCGCAAAAATCAGGGCCAGGAGCTGTAAGACCCCGCCGGCCATCACGGCCCAAGCGGCGGCATAGCCGGTGACCTTTGGGGGGGCGTCCGCAAAAAGGAGAACGCCCACAATCAAACAGATATTGAGCAATAGCGGCGCCGCGGCCGCTGCCGCAAAACGGCCCAGAGCGTTCAGCATCCCCCCATAAATCCCCACCACGGACATGCAGGCGAGATAAGGGAACATAATCCGGGTATAGAGGATGGTGAGGTCAAACCGCTCCGGGTCGGTGCGAAAGCCCGTCGCCAACTGGCTCACAAACACAGGGGTAAAGATCATCACCAGCGCCTTCAGCCCCGTGAGGATGACCACCAGCCAAGCGAGGATATCCTCCGCAAAAAGACGACCGGCTTTGAGGTCCCTCCCAGCGCTTTCCTTTTGGAAAAGGGGGATGAAGGCGGCTTGAAAGGCCCCTTCGGCCAGCAGCCGCCGGAACATATTCGGCAGGCGGAAGGCCGCCCAGAAGGCATCGGCCACGGGGTTGCCACTGGCCCCGATAATTCCGGCCAGCAACATTTGCCGGGCAAAGCCCAAGACGCGGCTGACCAAGGTCAAGCCGGACACGGTGGCCATGGATTTTAACAGGGGGTGAACCATAGGCGCTCTTATAGCGCATTCGCAAAAGTGGGAACCAGTTTTGCCGTTAAAATGCGCGTCTCAACAAAGAAGCGCATTCGCAAAAGTGGGAACCGGTTTTGCGATAAAATGCGCTTGTTAGGAGGCCAATGGCCTTAATAAGCGCCCCGGGCCAGCAACACCACGGGCACGGTTTTGAACAGAATTTTGATATCCTGCCAAAAGGACCAATTTTGCACATAGGCCACGTCTAGGGCCACGCGGGTGGTAAAGTCCGTCTCATTCCGCCCCGAGATTTGCCAAAGGCCCGTCAGACCCGGCCGCGCGGCCTCATAGACCGGGGCCATGACGCCAAAACGATCAAACTCCTCATCGATAATCGGGCGTGGGCCCACAATGGACATATCCCCAAGAACAATATTCAAAAATTGGGGCAGTTCATCAAGACTGGAACGCCGTAGGAATTTCCCGATGGGCGTGATCCGGGGGTCGTTGCGTAACTTCCGATAAGCGGTCCATTGGGCCCGGGCGTCTTTATCTTTAGCAAGAAGGGCTGCCAGCATTTGGTTTCCATCGGGGCGCATGGTGCGAAATTTATAAAGGGTGAAATGCTCCCCGCCGCGGCCTCGCCGTAACTGGCGGTAAAAGACAGGGCCCCCATCCTGAAGTTTGATTAGCACTGCGAGCCCTAAAAAGAGGGGGGCCATGAACAACAGGGCGATCCCAGCGAGCAGCATATCTGCCCCCCGCTTTGTGCGCCCTGCAAGACCGGAGGGGACACCGTGGGGCAATACCCCATCGGCTAAGGATAAGATATCTTCGCGCCGCGCGACGGACAGAGGAGAAGAAGGCTGTGTCATATGGAGAAGGGGCTCGCAGGAAGCGGGCCAAGCCTTGGTCTTTCGGCTGCAAAAGCTTGGCGCAAAAGAAATGCATTAACCCTTTTTATCGTAAGAGAGAGGGAGGCAGCAGGGACCCATGCCATGGCCAACCGGATGATCATCATCGCCACCTTATTGACCTTAAGTGGGGCCAGTTGGGTTTACGGGGCGGATACAGCTTTTATCACCTATATCGTTTCGGCCTTGTTTTTATTTTTATCTGCCATCACTTTGCTTTTTTGGCCCGCCTTGGCCCGTGAGGACCGGGCCCACAGCATCAGTCCCTTTTCCCCCCTATGGCAGATCGGTTTCGGGCTTTTTATTGTGGTGGTCCTTATCTCTTGGCAGCAAGGCCAGCTCGAAACCGCGGGGTCAGAATTATCTGCCCTCGCCGCAGCAAGCGCATGTTTTCTTTTAGGACGCCGCGCTGCGCTGTCTGCGGAGGAAACCCGCTGGACCCTGTCCATGGTCACGGTGGTTTTCCTGGCCTTTGCCGTTTTTTCCTTTTTTGATTTTGTGACAGGCCCTGAAACGGTGCTGGGCCAGGAAAAAGTATTTCATCAAAACCGTCTCACCGGGCCGTTTTTATCCGCTAATAGCGCGGCCACCTTTTTCATGATGAGTGTGATTTGGGCATTGGGGCGGCTATTACATGAGACCAAGAGGCATCAAGGCAGTTTTACGCATCTTTTGGAGAGGATTGGACGTCGATCTTTGGTGTCTCTCCTCCTCTTTATCTTTGCCTGGGTGGCGTTAATCCTCACGGGCTCCCGCGGGGGGATAGGGATTGCCAGCCTGGCGATGATCACCCTCTTTTTATGGGACCGTCGGCAGGCAAAACAACAGATGGACGGGCGATGGCTGGGGCTCACAATATTGGCAGGCGGGGTTTTGCTATGGCTGAGTTCTGGTCAGGTGGCCCAGGATCGGCTGGTGGATCTTGAAACGGGAAGTGCAGGACGAGATATCCTATGGGCGGCTTGCTGGCAGGCTTTTCTTGCCAAACCGTGGTTTGGACATGGCCTTGGTCAATTCTCTGTCGCCATCGCGCCCTTTATCACCCAAGATACCGCTCCCCTGCTCATTCAGCAGGGCGCAGCGCACAACCTAATATTGCAATGGTTAATACAGCTGGGGGTTGTGGGGGTTTCTCTTGGTCTTATCCTATGGGCGGCCATGATCCATATGCTGCGAAAGGGGCTGCGCCGTCGTCAGCGGATGAAGACATATCTCCGTATGATGAGTGTGATGATGATAGCTGTGGGTGCCCATGGCATGATTGATTATGCCCTTGAAATCCCTGCTTTATTATGGTGGTTTGCATTTCTTTTGGGTCTGGCCAGCAGTATTGCCGACGGGCGGTCAACGCCGAAGTCTGTGGCATAACCCGTCTAAAAATCCGTTTAGCATGACTGAGGCTGACGTGAAGGGCATCCTCTTCTCTCCACACTCCTAAACTTGTCCTAAAAGGATAAGTGTATTTTGTAACCAGGTATTCGCGTATAAGTTGCTTTAATTCTGGTTTTGTTAAGATATCAGCAACCAAAAGTTGCAATATCTTCTCTTATGTTGGTACTCATCGGACTTGCTTTCACAATGTGCATGGTATTCGGCGGCTATATGCTGGCCGGGGGCAAGTTGGGCATTGTGCTCCACGCCCTCCCCTTTGAGGGGATGATGATTGGGGGCGCGGCGATTGGCGCGCTTTTGTGCGGCAATGATTTTGCCACCATCAAACATACAGGTGGCGATGTGATGGCCTCTCTTAAGGGGCCGAAATGGAAGAAAAAAGACTATCAAGATTTGCTCTGTCTACTGCATTCACTGCTTGATGTGATGCGAGAAAGCCCGGTGGACATCGAAGCGCATATCGAAGACCCTGAAAGCTCCGCTCTGTTTTCGAAATATCCCCGTATCCAGAAAGATTATGATGCTGTCGAAATGATCTGTGACACGATCAGATCGATGATTATGAATTTCGACAATGCCTTCCAAGTGGAAGATATGCTGGAAAAGCAACTTCAACAGCGTAAAGAGGACAGCCTCCACGGCGCCCATGCGTTGCAAACCATGGCTGATGCCTTGCCCGCCCTTGGGATTGTGGCCGCGGTGCTTGGCGTGATTAAAACCATGGCCTCAATTGATAAGCCCCCTGAGATCTTGGGGCAAATGATTGGCGGCGCTTTGGTGGGGACCTTCCTAGGTGTTTTCCTCTCCTATGGTGCGGTGGGGCCCCTGGCCTCAAGGGTGAAGGCCATCCGTGAAGAGGAACATGCCTTTTACGGATTAATTCGGGAGGTCTTGGTTTCCTCCCTCCAATCTCACCCCAGTGTGATGTGTGTTGAGGTGGGCCGGCGAAACGCGCCCCATAAGGTTCGGCCCAGTTTTAATGAAATGGATGAAGCCATTCGAGAGGCGAAGGCCGCCGCATAAAGAAAAAGGGCAAAAGGGTAGAATATGTCTGATATTGTTGTCACGGCACTGTCTCGTCAAACAGGGTTGATGAAAGAATTAGAGGTATTGGCGAATAACATTGCCAACGCTGGCACAGCGGGCTTTAAACGTGAGGCCTCTGTCTTCACTGAATATGTGCAGTCCAGAGGAAATGAACCTAGCCTTTCCATGGGGGCCTTTCGGGGGCATTACGCCGTCCTTGATGAGGGGGCCTATATTGAAACCGGCGGCACCTATGATGTGGCCATTGGCGGGGAGGGATTTTTCGCGGTGCAAAGCCCCCAAGGGGTCATGCTGACCCGCGGGGGGCAATTCCAACGCGATGCCCAGGGACAGTTAATTACCCCAGATGGATACCCGGTTCTTGACGAAGGGGGCGGGGCCATCACCATTCCGCCAGAGGCCCGGCAAATTGCCATCAGCCCAGATGGAACCATCAGTGTCGACAATATTGCAACAGCCCAGTTGGGTGTTTTCTCCGCCCCTCCTGGATCGCTAGAACGGATGGGGGATAATCTGTGGAAGCCCACTGATCGGTACACCTTCATTGATACGCCAACGGTTCGGCAAGGTTATGTGGAGCAATCAAATGTCAATCCTGTTTTGGAGATGGCACGATTGGTAGAAGCCCAGCGTTTGTTTGAGGCGGGACAAAATATTTTAGAGCAAAACCATCGGCGACAAGAACAAATGATCCGTACCATGGGTGAGAAAGTATAAAGGGAAGATAACATGAATGCTTTACGTATTGCCTCCACAGGGATGGCCGCTCAACAAACCCGCGTCGACACTATTGCGAACAATATTGCAAATATGTCGACCACAGCCTATGCCCCCCGCCGGGCGGCTTTTGCGGATTTGCTCTACCGCCAAGAAATAACGCCCGGAACAATATCCTCAAGCACGGGGACTTTGGTGCCGGGGGGTATTCAGATCGGACTGGGGGTCCGCACATCTGCGGTGACGGCG